>DFAP01000032.1 GCA_002365855.1 Pelotomaculum sp. UBA3103
TAAAAATCCACGCAAATTTCAAAAGTGTAAAGAATTTTCGCAGGCGGGGGAGAGGCAGATGATAAAGAGGAGAATATCAAATGATCCAACTCGCTAAACATGCGTTCAATTAAAAATTTAAACAGCTCACGCTTATTTTTAAAATGCCAGTAAATAGCGCCTTTGGTGAGACCCGCTGTGGAAGCGATATCGTCCATCGTAGTTTTATGATAGCCCTTGCTGCTAAATATTTTTACGGCCGATTCGCAAATCCGGACATATGTAGAGTCGTTCGACCGGGATTCTAACAACTGGTGCAACCTCCCATACTAACCGGTTAGTTAACAGGTTAGCATGATTTTATATTTCATGTCAAATTTAATAAAATAAACAAGCCCCGTGTAGACACAGGGCTTGTTATGGTTAGCTTATTTTTTGCAATATTTCCTGTTGCTTTTGCTTTTTTCCTGCAATTTCTTCAGCGTAATCAGTGGAGATCATATAGAGGTTTACCCACAGGTCATGTTCATTTGGTTTGCCCTCGAGTTCTTTAGCCAGATCTTTAAATTTCTTAATAACCCTGTCCTTAAAGGCTGAGAATTCCCCTAAGAGATCCACAATATCACGCTGCGAGTAAGTTGTTCCCTCACGTAAAGTTTTTGCCAAATTAAGACCCCCTTAAGTGATATGTTACTTATTTAAAATCATTATATTTGGAATGGAAGATTTTGTTAAGGGGGTATTAATGTCTATTAATTAAGAAAAAAATCGATTTAAAGTAAGCAGGGGCCTAAATTTAGGCCCCTGCTCACTGAATCGTTCTTAGAAATTGTTGTAGCTGCTAAAACTCGGAATGTTGGACTGGCTACCGTACATACTGCTGCTTAGCTGGTTGGGAGTGCTCATCTGGTTGGTGCTGTACATCGGTAGATTCTGACTTCCGGCAAAACCGGTCGACGCATAGTGACTTGTTTGTGACGGATGTGACGGAAGAACCGAAAAGTTACCGGTGCTGGTACCGGCATACCCGGTTGGGCTAAAAGATGTTCCCATATTGCTCATGCCATATGTGCTGGTTCCAACGTTGCCTTGAGGCGAGCCCAGTAAGCCCTGGCTGACCATGCTATTGATCTGCTGGTTAGAAGCATAGTCTGGCATACTAAATCCAACACCGTATCGGTTGGCTGCCATTGAGCTGATTTGCTGGTTTTTAGAAAAGTCATCGCTGCGGTTGGTTCCAAACTGGGAACCAAAGGATCCAAACTGGGACGGGTTGTAGTAGCCTGTACCGATTGTAGTACCTTTAGTTCCAAAATGTCCGGTGCCCTGCTGGTATGCTCCAGTCCCAAACTGACCGCTGCTGAAGGGTCTGCTAAACATTTGCGTGGTTACTTGCTGAGCTACGTTGCTGATTGCATTGACATCCTGGCTCAAGCGGTTGCAAATTTGTTGAATAGCTTGAAGTTGTTGCGATGCAATGGTCTCATTTTGCTGCAAACGCTGAAGCTGTGACGCATTGTTTGCTTCTGAACGCTGCAGCTGACCTGCTACCTGGTTAATAGTATTGACTTCTTGACGCAGGTCCTGGATCTGCCTTTGCAGTTGATAAATTTGGTCCATTCTTGTTCCTCCTTGTATATATTAGGCTTGGTTTGCCTTTTGCAGATATTATTCTACAGGCGAGTGTATGTTATTAGTGGTATATTGTGGTATCATGATTTATTCATATAAGTGGCACAGTTCGTATCCTGGCATTCAACTGCTCCGTCCCCTGAGACATTGATATTTTCCGCGTGGCACAGGTTACCATCAGCCCAGTATTTACAGGAATCAACTATACAGGTTACCGATGGATTGATCTGTTGCCCGGGCATAAAAATAGAGGAAATCATGCCGCCCCAGTTTACGTTATCCATGGACCCTACCAGGTTGGCCAAACCTCTCTTTTTTTCAAAAGTTTTGCATTCGGTGTGTTCTGGATTTTGCGCCATGTTCCCCGGTTCTTCGTGAAGAATGTCAACATTTGAAGCGCTGCATACATTACCATTAAACCAGTGAGTGCAGGTATTAACCTCGCACTTGACTAGCGGACCGCTCAAGGGAATCACCTCGCTAATATTTTTATCTTTGTTATGATGCCCAGGTAGTTTTGATGTATTCAGAAAAGAATCAAATGATCTAATTTAAATTTTATTTGGAATTTTTATCAATTTTTGTAACAAGGTTAAGTGCTGTGAAACCATCATAATGAGGAATAAAGCCTTCTAGTTCCGGTGTCGTGGCATAGATGCTGAGGCTGTGGTTTAATATGAGCCAGGGAGTGTCTTGAGAGAGGATTTTAACGGCATTTCTATATAGTTGCTCACGAATGGCCGGCTCAATTTCTTGCTGAGCCATAACAAGCAGCAGATCTAACTCATTGTTGCGGTAGCGTGTAGTGTTTAGTCCACTGTCAATCTGTGATGAAGAAAGCAGTGTATAAAGGAAGTTATCTGGGTCGCCGTTGTCGCTGATCCAACCGTATAGGAAAGCATTTCCTTCTTTATTTAACAGGGCATCCTTGTACTCACGCCAGGCGTATGTTTTAATTTCTGTTTCTATACCAACCCTGGCCATTTCCGCCTGCAGGTACCGGGCCAGCTTTTCTCCTCCGATTGGATTGTATGGCCTTGGATTTGTATAGGTGATCAGGGTTATTTTTATTCCTTCAGGATAGCCCTGTTGGGCCAGCAGTTCTTTGGCGCCGGCCGGGTCGTAAGGAAGAGGGCGTGTATATGGATCATACCCAAGGACACCAGGAGGGAGGGGGCTGTTGGCCTCGTAGGAAGCTCCCTTAAAGAGACCTGCCACGTGTTCCCGGTCTATAGACATAGCTGCAGCTTTTCTTATGGCGGGGTTATTAAAGGGTTCTTTATCAGTATAAAAACCAAGGTAATTCAGATCCAGGCCGGGCTTTTGCAGGATCAAATGGCCTTTTTGTTCAAGATAGCGGGCATCATCGGGGGTGATTCCATCGGCGATGTCAGCTAGTCCCAGTTTTAGTGCCAGTGACCGTAATCTGCTGTTTTTGATAACTGTGAATACCAGGGACGAACACCCGGCTGATTTACCCCAGTAGTCCCTGTTTGCTTCCAGGCTAATGCTACTTCCTTTTTTCCAGCTGCTGAAGCGGAAAGGACCCGTGCCAACAGGCCTGTCTCCGAAGTCTT
>DFAP01000072.1 GCA_002365855.1 Pelotomaculum sp. UBA3103
CAACTGCATAAGTCCTGATTAATAAATACTCTATCTTTTTTGAATCTAGAATCATCCTTGAAAACAGAAAGGCTTATAATTGCTTAAAAAATATGACTTTTCACAATTTTTAAATAATTATAAGCCTTTCTGCTTGTCTTTATAAGGACTAATACTATAGTACAATATAAACTGTTCCCATGGACAATGGTATGGTTCTCGCAAGGTCAATAGAATTTATTTTTAGGGGGGTTAAACAATTTTCTACAAAACTAGAGAAAAAAATTAGACTAAGGAAAGGAAGAGGTTTCTAGCAGTCACTTGGACAGAACTGGTGTTGTTTAGTTGGAGCTTAAATTAAACGGATTCTTTCTAAAATAAATATAAAGGGGCTCATAAGCGCCTGATTTAAGCTTACTTTTTGTGGCTGCCTCCCGATAGTCGGCGGGAGCGAAAATCCAGGCAATTCTGGCATGTTTGGATTTCAGAAACCAGGGCGAGAGCTAATGATTGAATGGACAGGCCTATCACCTGATGAAGCCAGGCAATTCCTGGCTAACAAGGACAAATCAAAAAGAGACAAAAGAATGAGCCTGAAGGACGCGGTTCAAAAGTATGTTAAGGACGGGGACAATATCGGTATCGCCGGTTTTGTTAATGGACGCCAGCCCATCGCTATCGTTCACGAAATCATCAGACAGGGCAGGAAGGACTTATGTCTTTCTTATCAATCTGCCGGTCTGGCTATCGAATACTTGGCCGGAGCCATGATTTTGGACGAAAGCAAAAACAGCATTAAAAGAATGGAGCTCGCTTACTGGGCTCACGAAGCTTTCGGCATTTCACCGCTCCTGCGTTATTTTTCCGAAAACGGGATTGTTGAGTTGGAAGACTGGAGCAACTACAATATGTCCGCCCGTTTTAAAGCCGGCTCAATGGGATTACCATTCATCCCCTGCCGCAGCCCGCTTGGCAGCGATATGCTCCAACGCAACAGGGCCACGGTAATGGATTGCCCATTCACCGGCAGGCCGATTATGCTGCTGCCGGCTTCCCACCCCAATGTGGCGCTGGTACACGTCCAGGAAGCGGACATCTACGGCAACTGCCGGATTCAAGGACCGCTCTACACCTGCCCGGAGATTGCCATGGCTTCAGCTCACATTATCGTAACCTGCGACAGGTTGATTGAACATGAGGATATGGTCCGGTATCCGAACCGGGTCAGCATACCCTTCTTCTCAGTAGACGCTGTCATTGAAGTGCCTTTCGGCGCCTACCCGGGTAACAGCCACGGTCTTTACTACTTTGATGAAAAACATATTCCCGAATTCAGAGGAGCCTGCGAGAAAGCACGCAAGGGTGATCTCACCGCACTGAAGGAATACTATGACAACTATATCTTCGGAGTTGAAAATACTGCCGAGTTCATTAACAAGCTGCCGCTCAGCCAGATCCAGCACGTGCAAAAAGCGGAATCCGGCATTCGTCTTGACGCAGCCTACACGGTATTAGGATAATAGGGGGTGAAAAATATGCCAAAATATTCAACTGACTTTACCACTCAGGAAATGATTGTTGTAGCAGGTTCAAGAACCCTGCCTGATAATAAGGTGATTTTCGCAGGCACAGGCCTGCCCATGGTAGCAATTACCCTGGCTCAACTGACCCACGGACCTGGTATAGTACCGGTTTTTGAAGCCGGCGCCGTAGGCCCCAGTCTTTCCTGCGGCTTACCCCTCTCAGTGGGTGACTCCAGGACGACATACAAGGCCAATTACCTGCTTGGCCTTAACTCGGCTTTTGAACTAACGCAGCGTGGCTTCGCCGATTACGGTTTCATCGGCGGCGCGGAAATCGATCCCTACGGAAACCTTAACTCGACCATGATGGGATCGTTCCCGGACGGCTACCAAAAGCCCAAAACACGTCTTCCGGGCAGCGGAGGCGCCAGTGATATGGCCTGTTCCTGCGAACGTACAATTATCATCATGGTGCACGAGCCAAGGCGCTTCAATGAAAAGATTAGCTACATCACCAGCCCCGGCTATCTTGACGGCTCGCCCAACGCACGTTGGCGCGCCGGACACGCAGGTCAGGGACCTGAGCGTGTCATCACCACAAAAGCAATACTCGGCTTTGACGATGATACCAAGCGGATGAAATTAATTGCAACTCTTCCAGGCGAAACCGTTAAAAGCATCCAGGAAGCAACTGGTTTTGAATTAGTCATCCCCAACGATGTATACGAGTTTGAACCACCTACGGTTGAAGAAATCCGTTTGATTAGGGAAGTTATTGATCCACAAGGTTACTTTGTTAAAAAGAAAATCAAGGAATAAATAACCCCCATTTAAAAATTGAGAAATACCCCCTTGGCGCCTGATAAAGGCGCTATTTTTATTGCGTTTATAATTCTAGTTTAATCTTGCAAACATCAACCTCCATCTGGTAATGTTAAAAAGCAGGCCAATTAAAAAGAACCAACACTTAACAGCTATTTTTCTTTATATTTAATGGATACTTAAAATTTAAAATATTAGGAAGGAGGACTGGACTTGTTGGTTAACCAGGTATTGTTGGAATGTCCCCGCTGCCGTACCGGAACTTTGATACTTGGAAATAAACTCGTTGAGTGTTCCGCATGTGATTATGCGGTCGATGATTTAACGGGAGTTATTGACTGGGCGGAGAATATTCTTGGTCTAAACGAAGACAAGGATGCGAAATTTAAATGGCCTATATACCAATGCCCTCAATGTGCAAGTGAGGCTCTGCTGGACACGGAAACCTGCGGCAGCCGGATTACAAGCCCTCAGTTTATATGTTTTTCCTGCGGCAGTCACTGGCCAAAAGATGATCTGGAACAGTGTCCCGAATGCGGCCTGCCTGGCATAAAAGATGAATTCGAAGAGCTCATTATCTGCCGCAGCTCAGTCGGTTTCTATGTTTGCCGGAGCTGCTACGAAAAAATATTCAAATAACAAAGGTTATTATAATGGCAATTAATACCTTGTTGTTGAACCGCTCTTTCCATTCAAAAACCGTTTAAATACCTCTTATAATCTGAGGACGCCCGGAAAAACCGGGCGCCCTGTTTTCTTTGATTTAAGTTCCGTTAAACTGCTAACGTCAGGATGACATCTTTTGCGGTGGTTTGATTATCCATAAAATTACTATGGAAATTGCGACAATTACCGCGGCGACAAGGAACGGCGCTGAATAAGACTTGGTCATGTCTAAAAGGACCCCGCCGGTGTACGGGCCGGCAAAACCAGCCAGGCCCCAGGCCGTGAACAGAAGCCCATAGTTGGAGCCCTGCGCCGTGGGGCCATAGTACTGCAGGCAGGTGGCCGGGAAAAGGGTGAACATGGCGCCGTAGTTCCAGCCGATGAGAATGGCTGCAAGACACAAGAGCACTACAGCTTTGCCTGCCGGGAACAGTATCAGCATGGCCAGCAATTGGAGTGTAAAGGTAGCCAGGAAGCAGACCCTTGTACCCACCTTGTCGGCAATAGCGCCGATCAGAACCCTGGTCAAGGCGTTAAAGGCGGCAAGAGAACTGGTCGCATAAGCGGCCTGCATGGCAATTGTTTTAAGCATCGGCTCATCCTTGGGAATTGCGGCTACGGCAATCCCCTTGACGGCAGCAAACGCTTTGGTCATTTCAAGTATGCCGTGGTTGGCAATGTGTCCGATGACCATCAGTCCTGCAAAAGAGCCTCCGAAGTAAGCGAGATACAGGAGCCAGAACTGGGGAGTCCTGATTGACTCTTCATGGGTGAAATCCCGGCTCGCTTTCACTGTCGCGCCTTCTTTAGGCGCCGGCGGGTTCCAGCCGGCCGGCTTGTAGCCCGCCGGCGGGTTCTGGAGGCACATGGCGGCGACTACGGCCATAACAAACATGGCCATACCCACATACCTGAATACCGGCAGCGCACCGCCAAAGGTGTTAATCAGAGTTGTAGCCAGAGGCGCCATAATGAATGACCCCAGGCCGAGACCGACAACCGAGAAGCCGGTGGCCAGAGCCCTTCGATCAGGCCACCATTTGGGCGCCGTTGCGATCGGCGGCAGGTAGATCATACCGCCTCCAAAACCGGCGATTAACCCGTAGTAGAGGTATAACTGGTACTTGGTGGTGATGGTAGAGGTTAAAAAGAAGCCAATAGCCAGGATCGTCCCTCCGATAAGAACAACAGTCCTGGGGCCTATCTTATCGCTCAGCCTTCCGGCGGGGAAGGTCATAAGCCCGAATACCAGGCAGCAAATCGCGTAGGCCAGGGACACTTCGGCGGCCGACCAGCCGAACTGAGCCCTTAAAGGCTTGATGAAAACGCTGAATGCATACAACAGTAAACCACAGGTAGTGCTTCCCAATACGCCTCCTAAAAGCGGAATCCACCTAGGCATAAATTCACGTCCTTTCATTTTTTTAATCAATGAATCTTTAAAACATGTAAAATAGTCCGGTTATTAAATCCTTAAAAACAATTATGGATTATTGCTTGCCGTGTTCCTTTTGTATTTGCACTCATCACCTCCTCTTTTTAGCCAAAATAAAAATGGCCTATCAGGGTGTTCCAAACACAACCGCCATGAACAGTCATCTCATCTAAATATAGATCTAGATGAAATTGACCGGTCAACAGCCGTTATAACTAACCCCTAACAAACCATTTGCGGAGAGGTTCTGTAAAAAACGACCCGGCAATAGGTCGCATTCCCCGTCTCCAAATATATTATACAACACAACTGATATAAATGACTATATTAAATTGACAAAATTTTTTATAAATTATTATTAATGCTGTCCGGGCACGCGCTCTAGTTCAACCTAGACTTGATTTTGAGGTTTATTTTCTCCATTAAAAAGATGGTGTTTAGTTCATGGAAAGTTTGAATTATAGCAGTCTCTACGGGACCGTCCACAGTTAATAGCCTGTTGTTGATTTCAAATTCTACACCGTAGCCGCTTCGCAATTCATCGACCACAGCGGCCAATATTTCCCTCCTGGCTTCAAGGTCGCCCATTTCTGCCCATTTGGTTTCCTCCAACAGCGCGCAGTCTTCCCCCGAATAACGGGACAGACAGTTTAAAAATATTTCACGAAACGCGTCGAATTCGGGTCTTTTCATTAATTTACCACCTCTAGCGTTAGTATAAAGCAAAATATAACTACATAAAAAGGATTCTTGCCCCGAAGCAAAAATCCTTTATAATAGTCTATTTTTATGACCAGAACTAAATGGTTGAAGCTGTTGCGCCTCCTTCTTCAGCGGCAGTACCACCCTCGAGGCACATAACCATTCGCTTGTTTTTTGATTCTTCCACAGCCTGTGCTACGAGCTGCCCGTGTGAATTCAGAAAATATTCGATTTCCTCCCTGGAGCCTGATAACCGCTGATTCTTATATTTGGTGGCAAAACGATGAAGCGGCATTTCTTCTGGCGGTTTTCCTTTCTTTTTCCAACGGATGGCTTTGCCCGAGCGTATAATTACCGTATTTGTGTTGGCGGATAAAAACCGGTAATCATTCCATTCTTTTGCAAAGGTAGTTTCTTTAAGCGGAAATGAGGCTCCATCCCGAAAAACCAGCACCCCTTTGCGAAAGTCCGGCTGTCCTTTTTGGATAAGTTCATAGTCTGAAAGGACCCCCCTCCAACGCCTGATTAACTTGACATGCTGGGAAAGGGTATTTGTCCGGCGAGTCGCCTCTACAATCCAAGTCTCGCCCATCTTGGGACAGCTGCCTCCAGGCATAGGAACACAGAGCCCGTGTGGTGAATTTCCAGCCAGTGATGTGCCATATGGTATATTAAATGTGACCTTAAACAAGATAGCACCTCCGCTGCCATAAAAAAACTAGAAACTTATATTATATTTAAGCTATCGGCTGATCTATTGATCACCTTGATGTATAATACATTTTACATAACATTTTATTTGTTTTCATGAGACTTTTGTCCTAATTTTCCGGTACTTTATGGTCTTAAAAATTACGGGGTAAATAAAAAGCCCCGCCGGCACTTGATCCGGTAAGGCTAAAGTAAAATGAAGCACATAGATTAAACCTTGAGACTCTTGAAAGCCTTCTATTGACGTCAAGCATGAATTCATCCTATTTTTAAGACTGTATACCTTAGTCCCTGCCGTCCGTTTTCTTATCCAATACCTTATATGAGTTGTAACCGCCAATGATATTTTTTGCCCTAAATCCCCGTTGGCTCAGAAGGCGGGTGGCTATATAGCTGCGTATCCCAACCTGGCAGTAAGACAAAATCTCCTGACTTGACCGCTTTTTGT
>DFAP01000003.1:0-365 GCA_002365855.1 Pelotomaculum sp. UBA3103
GATTTTAGCTCAACCTTTTGCTCACTCCGGCAAAAACTTTGTGAAAATGTCTAATTGACGCCATAACAACCTGTAACAAGCCTATATGCCCAGGTACGCCTCCTTGACGTGATCGTTAAGCAGGAGTTCCTTGCCGGTTCCCTGCAGGGCGATCCTGCCATTTTCCAGCACATAGGCGCGGTGACACATATTTAAAGTCTGCACTACGTTCTGTTCGACCTGCAGTACGGTTACACCTTCTTCGTTGATTTCTTTGATGTTGTCAAAGATTTGTTTGACCAGCACGGGGGCAAGGCCCAGAGACGGCTCATCCATAATCAGCAGTTTCGGCAAAGCCATCAAGCCCCTGCCCAGGGCCAGCATCT
>DFAP01000003.1:663-11672 GCA_002365855.1 Pelotomaculum sp. UBA3103
CCCCTGCCCAGGGCCAGCATCTGCTGCTGGCCGCCGCTTAATGTGCCGGCCTCCGCGTTTTGCTTTTCCTCCAGTATGGGAAAGTAGCTAAATACCATTTCCATGGTCTCTTTCCTTTTCGCTTTGGCATGAGGAAAAAGAGAGCCCATTTCCAGGTTTTCCCGCACCGTCATTTCAGGAAACAGCCGCCTTCCTTCCGGCACATGGACTATACCTAATTCAGCAATTTTGTAGCCGGGCAGCCTGGTAATATTTTGCCCCATAAACTCAATAGCGCCACTGCTAATCGGCAGAAGTCCGGATATGGCGTTAAGTATCGTCGTTTTCCCAGCGCCGTTGGCGCCAAGAAGAGCCACAAACTCCCCCTGGCTCACCTCAAAGGAAATGTCCCATAAAACCTGGAGATCCTTATAGCACACGTCAATGTTCTTTACTTTAAGCATAAGCGTCTCCTAAATATGCTTTAATTACCTCAGGGTGGTTAGCCACTTCCTGCGGTTTTCCCATGGCAATTTCTTTGCCGAAATTAATAGCAAGAATCTTGTCGGAAATACCCATCATTACCTTCATAATGTGTTCAATGATAATGATTGTTACTCCCGTGTCGCGGATCCGCCGGATCAAGGCAATGGCGGCTTCGGACTCCTTGGGATTAAGACCCGCGCAGGTCTCATCAAGGAGCAGCAGTTCGGGATCCGTAGCAAGCGCCCTGGCGATTTCCAGCCTTTTGCGCAGGGGTATCGGCAGACTTTTAGCTTCTATATTTGTAAATTTTTGAAGCCCGCAAAAATCAATAATCTCCTCTGCCTTATGCCTGGCCTGACCTATATTGCCCGTTCTCAGAAAAGCTCCCGCCATAATATTTTCACGCACGGTCAGGCGCCTCAGGGGCTTAACCACCTGGAAGGTCCTGCCGATGCCGATATCGCATATTTTATGAGCGGGCAACTGGTCGATCCTTTTACCTTTGAAGTAAATCTCACCATCAGTTAGAGGGAAAAAGCGGCTGACCATGTTAAATACCGTAGTCTTGCCCGATCCATTCGGTCCGATAATCCCAAATATTTTACCCTTCTCCACCTCAAAACACAACTCTGAAACAGCGGTAAGCCCGCCAAACTTTTTGGTAATCTTCTTGCATTCAAAAAAACTCATCTATATACCCCCTGACACGCTTGCTTTCCGGCGGCTAACAAGTTGTTTCAGCATACTTAACTCGCCCACGATACCGTTGGGCACAAAAAGGATGATTACACAGACCAGGACTCCAAAAATAAGCACGTTGGCTGAACCCAGCGTGGTGCGGAAAACTTCTCCCAAAAGAATGTAGATTCCCGCGCCGACAGTTGGTCCCCAGGTAGTAGCGACACCGCCCAGCATAACCACCAGGATAACCATTACTGACACGTTGGTTAAGTTAAACACGATGTTGGGATCAATAAAAGCCACGTAGTTTGTATAAAATGCACCCGCCAGTCCGGTGAAGAAAGCGCTGGGAATAAGAGCCAGGTTTTTATACAGTGTAGTAGGTATACCTAAAGATGTAGCGGCATCCTGATCTTCCCTGATGGATACCAGGTAGTAGCCGATTTTTGAATTTACGATCAGGTAGGTTACTGCCAGGGTCAGGCCGAGCGCGCCCAGGGCGATATAATAATAGATCATTTTTGATGTGATCTCAGGCATGATTAAGATCCCTTTGGCGCCGTTCGTTACGGCTTCGATATTTAAAAATACAATGCGGAAGATCTCACCCAGCGCAAGCATGGCCAGCGCAAAGTAAGGACCGCGCAGGCGGAAGCAAATAACACCGATTGGCAGCGAAACCACCGCAGCGGCGACAGGCCCTAAGAGCATACCCCACCAGGGTGATATACCGTAGTGGAATGTTAACAAGCCGGCGGCATAGGCGCCAACCCCAAAAAAAGCGGCGTGCCCGAATGAAACCTGACCGGCGTAACCCCCCAGAAGGTTCCAGGAAGTACCGATAATCGCCCATATAATCACCAAAATTAATATGTGCATTTGATACGGAGCTTTAATAAACACTGGTATCAATACAGCCACTAAAATGAATGCGATCGTCATCAATAAATTTCTTTTTGTCATATTCGCCTCACCTCTTCACCAGACTCCTGAAACCGCCCGGAAGGAACAGCAGCACCAGGATGAAAATAACTAACCCGACAACATCTTTATACCCCATTGAAATATAGGTAGCCCCTAAAGATTCCGCAATGCCCAGGATCATCCCGCCGATTGCAGCGCCCATGGTACTGCCCATACCGCCCAGGATAGTTATAATAAATGCTTTTGCGGTAAACAAGTGACCGATATCCGGAAACAAGTAGAACAATGGCAACAGAAGCGAACCGCCGGCGGCAGCCAGGGCTGATCCGATGCCAAATGTAATCATCGTAATTTTTGAAGAATTTACCCCCATATATACAGCGGCGTCACGATCCTGAGATGTGGCCCTGATCGATTTGCCAAGATCTGTCTTCGTTAAAAAAAGGTGCAGCAGCGAGGTAAAAAGCATGGCGAAAAAAAAGCCGATTAACATAGCTACGTTGATGGACATATCCCCTACAAATACTGTGTTGGAAGAATAGGTTGTAATAACGGAGCGGTAATCGGATTTAAAGAAAACCCGGATACCTTCCGTTAGAACCAGCATTATGCCAACGGTAAGCAGTACCTGGTTTTCGGGGAGTATGGATTCAACCTCAACCAACCTGTTAATCATATACTTTTGTATCAGGCAGCCAATAAAAAATAATACCGGCATGGCTATAAACATGCCAATGTAAGGATCAATGCCCAAATAAGTAAAACAGAGATATGTTACATACATACCTACCATCACCAGGGCGCCATGAGCAAGGTTAATGATTTTCATAACACCCATAATCAGGGTCATCCCAATTGCGATCAGCGAGTACATACCTCCAAGAAGTATGCCGCAGATCACCGTCTGTCCAAAAAGCTCCATTCAAGTCTACCCCCCAATTAAGTTTAAAGCCGGCTGCCGGATACGGACGGAAGCAGCACGCGCTCCTTCCGTCCGCTCACAAGCAATATATCTAAATTTACTTACCTTTCATTCCATTTAGGGACAGGGTAGACATAGTCGGTGGATTTTACATCTTCCGGCCAGATAACTTCCAGTTCGCCTTTTTGCCATTGCACAACATAGGTGTTTGGTTTGTTCTGGTTGGTGTAACCCTCCCAGTCCTCAAACTTGATCGGTCCCATCACCGTCATCACGTCTGTCTCTTTCAGGGCTTTCTGGATCTCCGTGCTGGTAAAATCATTAGCCCTGCTGAGAGCGTCGGCAATCACGTACATAGTGGCATACGCCTGGGCGCCGTGATAGTCGGGCTCTTTGCCGTACTTGTTCTTATAATTCTCGAAGTACTCGCCGGCACCCGGTACAGCTACGTTGGGCACCCACAGAGTGGTGGAAGCAATATACTCGGAAGCGTCACCGGAGTTGTCCTTGAATTCCGGCATGGTGTAACCCGCGCCGCCTCCGACAAACAACTCGGTGCTAAAGTCAAGTTCTTTCATCTGTTTTACAATCATCGCAGCATCCATGACGTAAGACACAGCGAAAATCATGTCGGGATTTGTGCTTTTCATGTTAGCCAGCATAGGCTTGAAGTCAATTGCCCCGTGTTCGTACGACTGGTCAAAAACGATATTGATTCCTCTTTTTGCGCAGTCATCCCTGAAGCCATCTGCGGAAGATTTGCCAAAATCAGTGTTTTCAACAATCAGAGCAACGTTATTAAGCTTAACGACTCCTTCATCGACCATATTCCAGAAAGATACGGTGTATTTACTGGCAGGCGCAGCAGTGCCTCTAAAAACGTACTGCCAGCCTGATTTAGTAATATCATCGGAAGAACCGGTTACGACCAGGAACGGCATGTTCATATTCTGAGCCGAACCGGCAATAACGTTGCTGCATGCGCTGCTGTAGCCGCCGCTGAGCATGGCGACCTTGTTCTGGTTCACCAGCTTTTCGGTAGCTGACTTCGCCACGTCCTGCTTGCCCTGGTCGTCTTCAAACAACAACTGGATCTCTTTGTCCCCCACCTTGGTTTTCCCGGCTGCTTTTAATTCTTCATAGGCCATTTCAAAGGAGTTTTTCTCCATGGTCCCAAACATGGCCTGGTCTCCGGTGAGCGGGAGTATGACACCAACTTTAACTGTATCAGCAGATCCCCCGCCGCCACAACCACTTGCCAGCAGCATTACTCCAAACGTTACGAGCAGTACAGCTAAAATCTGCCACCTGTACTTTTTCACTTTAATCCCCCTTTTACACATAATAATTTATTCGGGCCAATAACAGATACCTTTTTACCCTTTGTATATATGTAAACTATCATGTCTTTAGCTAACATCACCTCCACATATATGTTAATAAGCTTGATGTTTAGTTATCATAAACAGGTTACTTCAAAGGGAATAATATAACCTTTAGTATTATCTTATGCCATAATAATGCAAATAAGATGCAACTAATCGATTAATTGATAATATTTACCTGCTTTTTGGCTCAATCCCAGCTCGTCCGATAGCATAATTATAGCACAATAGACAAGTTGTACGGTAACAAAATGGCAGGTTTTTTCTTAATTTTAGATGTATTCTGAATACAGGAATACAGTAATACAGTATTATTAGCGAGCTCTTTAGACATCATCAGCCCACACTAATTTTTTCCTCGGGGTAGCGCATTGATGTTCTACGCTTTTGCCTGGCCATGGCAAATGCCACCGTCAGAGGGCCAAGCCTCCCCAGGAACATGGTCAGGATGATCAAAATCCGCCCGGCCGTGGACAGCTCGGTGGTCAGTCCCATACTCAGGCCCACCGTGCCGAAAGCAGAGGTGGCTTCAAACAAGGTGGTGAGAAAATCGGCTTTTTCCGTAATGGACAGAAGCAGCGAAACCGTAACAATCAGAGCGGTTGACAAAATCAAAATGGTTACGGCTTTATTGATCAGGTCCTGGCCAAGCCGCCTGTGAAAAACCTCGGCCTCATTTTTTCCTTTAACCATGGCCCTGATATAAACCACAAGCGCGGCAAAAGTGGTCGTCTTGATTCCGCCCCCGGTAGAACCGGGGGAAGCGCCGATAAACATTAAAATAATAATAAAAAACTGGGTCGCCGAGCGCAGCGCGCCGGTGTCAAGGGTATTGAACCCGGCGGTCCTGGGCGTGACCGCCTGGAAATATGAAGCCAACACTTTACCCGCTGGACTAAGATTTTGCAGTGTATTATCATATTCCAGGCAAAAGACCATTACAGTTCCGGCTGCGATTAGAAAAGCGGAAAAAGATAAGACCAGCTTGGTGTGAAGCGAAAAGCGCCCGGCTCCCCTGAAGCGCTGGAACAGATCTAAAATAACACTGAAGCCTAATCCGCCAATTATAAACATTGTGCTTATGCACAAGCTTACGGTGATATCTTCCGTATACATGGTCAGGCTCCGGAAATCGCCGAAGATGTCAAAACCGGCGTTGTTGAAAGCGGATATTGAATGAAAGAGCCCGAACCAGAAGCCCTTTTGCCATCCCATTTCTACCGACCAGCGGGCCGCCAGGATTAAGGTAAAAGTAAATTCGGCAATAAAGGTAAACAGGATTAAGTACTTGGCCAGCCTGACGATACCGGCCACGTCAGTCTGGTTGAGCGACTCCTGAATGATCAGCCGCTGCCTGAGCCCAATTTGACGGCCCAGCAGGATGGCAAAAAACGTGCCCATCGTCATGAACCCCAGGCCGCCCACCTGGATCAAGGCCAGGATGACTATCTGCCCGAACAACGTCCAGTGAGTGCCGGTGTCGACGACCACCAGCCCGGTGACACAGACCGCGGAGGTGGCTGTGAAAAGGGAGGTCAAAAAGTTAATTTCCCCGCCCGGCTTTACAGCAGCCGGCAGAGTCAGAAGCACAGCGCCGGCCAAAATGATTGCGGCGAACCCCAACAACAAGACCTGCCCGGGGGTGGCCTTTAACAACAATTTTTTCTTTAATCTTTCGATTATGGTTGCGCCATCCCCTGATCCTGCGAACCTCACCTTTATATCTCCTCTTCAACCCGTGTATATTTTAAATGCGACCCCGGAAAACATCCTGTCTATCCCCTATAACATTTGACCAAAAGTACTATTTCATTACAAAAAACAATAACCCCGGTAAACGTAAAAATACACCCCGGAGTTTTACGGCGCCAAAGCATGTCTTGTCCTTCCTTTCAACGCTTACGAGGTTAGCTGACGGGTTCGGGTCGAAAGAGTTAACCCTACGAATTCGGTAGTCGGTCGTCAGAGGTCAGAGGTCGGATTGGGCTGTTGGAAAACGCTAGAAGCGGTTTCCTTCATTAACTATCTGACTACTAACTACTGACTACTCACAACCGAAACTCGATTCACCCCAGGATATTGGTTCCCCCGCTTCTTTAACTATAAAGAATTAAGCGATAATAATGCTTATATTATAATCCCACTCCCAAAAAAAACAAGCGCATTTTATGATTTCATTAATATCCGTACAGTATGGTTATGCGTTGCAAGCTGATATTAATTAAATGGTCCCGGAAGGCTTTATAATAAACATTTAAAAGGTTATATTGTCATGGGGGCAGGAATTTAAGATGACACAGGCGAAATTTGATACCTGCACTGCGCGGGAAAGCGTAAACCACATACAGACGCTGGGACGGATGAACAAAAATGCCTGCTAACCTCCGTAATTACATAGAGTACCTGGACCCTGAGCCGGGGAAATGGCTCGACCTGCTGGATGGCCTGCGTGTTTTGACCGGTCAGGAATATATATTTGCGGCGACACGTGAGCCACGGAATACCGCATGCTCCGGGGTAATTGGCGGAGGACTTGGTCCCAGGAAGTTTTTCATTAACCGCCAGGTTGGCAAAGATTACTGCGCTGATCTCCCGGCTGAAGAAATGGCTGCTTTCCTGGGTGTTCACTTTAAGGAATACCGTACTGGAAATTTTCATGACTGGGCAGGGCTTATGACCGCTGCCCGGGTAAATGACGCCTGCTGGGTAAAAATCTCCCGGCAGGACTATTCCGTAGTGGTCATTGTCACCGCCGGAGTAAACAACGCCTGCGCAGCTGGTGTAACACCCTGCTGCATACTGAGCCCCGCGGCTGGAACCATCAACATCATGGCTTTTATGTCTCATGTTTTATCACCTGGAGCAATGATCAACGCCGTGCAGACAGTAACTGAGGCAAAAACCCAGACGCTGAGGGAGCTCAACGTAATCTGCCCCGCAACAGGCGCCTTCGCGAGCGGTACTACCACCGACGCGCTGATCCTGTCTTCCGCCGGCTCTGGGCCACATTGCCCATACGCAGGGCCCGGAACCATAATGGGCTACCTTCTCGCACTGGGAGTGCGGGAGGCGCTGCCGCAGTCACTGAAGTACTACTGGAGTCATACTGGTGAAAACATCTGACCCGCGTGTAAGCCTTTATGTTTTCTTATGGGAAAGGAGCATTTTATTAGATGAAAATAAGACCAGGCAAGACGCAGACAGCAGGTATTATTGTCCTTGTGCTGATAGCACTGGCAGCCGGAATCCTGCTGCAGGGCTGCGGAACCTCTAAAACAGGAGTAAGTGGACCCGGCTTCCCAGCGGTAATAACGGATATTCTGGGCAGGCAGGTAACCATTAAAGAACCGCCAAAGCGGATCGTCTCCCTGGTTCCTGCCGTCACTGAAACCCTTTTCGCACTGGGGTTGGGGGATAAGGTAGTGGGTGTGACCAAATACTGCGATTACCCTGCCGAGGCCATAGCCAAGCCCAAAATCGGAGGTTTCTCCACTCCCAGCGCCGAGTTGATCGTTGCCGCACAGCCGGACCTGGTGCTGGCCGCGGAAATGCATAAAGAATTCATACCTCAGCTGGAACAGGCCGGGCTGACAGTAGTCGCCACCGAGTCTCTTGATTTAAAACAGGTACTGGATGAAATCCGTCTGATCGGGCGGATTACCGGGGCTTCAGCGGAGGCGGAAAACCTGGCTGCTGATATGCAGCAGCGCATAGATAAAATTGAGTCCAAAGTTAAATTGCTTTCAGAAGATGAAAAGCCTGCCGTCTTTTTTGAAGTATGGCCCGATCCCCTTACCACCGGCGGTTCCAGGAGTTTTCTCAACAGCCTGATTGTTACGGCCGGGGGTAAAAACATTGCAGGGGATGTCGAACAGGACTGGGTTACGCTCAGCCCCGAGGTAGTGCTGTCGCGTAATCCTGAAGTTATTATTTTTTCCCATCACGGCGACTCACTGCAAACGGTAGAACAGTTAAAAGCCCGCAAAGGATGGGAGCAGGTCAGAGCCATAAAGTCCGGACGCATAGGCTATATAGCGGATGAGAACCTGGTGGTGCGTACTGGTCCTCGCGTCATTGAAGGGCTTGAGCTTGTTGCGAAATATATTCACCCGGATTTCTTCCAATAAAATAGTAAAATAAAGATATTAGAGCACAGTAGACATTTAAGTGAACACTCTGTTTTTTATTCTAAAATATTACTTTAGTAAACCCGGTATAAGGGGGCCTTTTATTGGACTACGGCAACCGGGCCTGGCGCTGGAAAATGAGTATCGCGATACTGCTGCTGGGATTGGGTTTAACATTTATAATATGCACCACCATCGGCCCGGCAAGCATCGGGTTTATGGATGTTATGGCTATGCTGCTGCGTAAAATTCCCTGGATTGGCAGCTTCGTTCCCCGTGGAGATTGGCCGGACAGCTTTGAGACCATAGTTTTTCAGATGAGGTTGGCGCGGGTTACCCTGGCTGTATTGGCAGGCGCCGGGCTGGCTGTTTCAGGTGTCGTTCTTCAGGGTCTCTTTAAAAACCCGATGGCAGATCCCTACATCCTTGGCATTTCTTCCGGCGCGGCGCTCGGGGCCACTATAGCGATGTTATATGGCGCTGGAACACAGCTGCTCGGAATCTACGCTATCCCGCTGTATGCCTTCCTGGGAGCAACTGGCACAGCTTTTGTGGTCTACAGGCTGGCCATGGTAGGCGGCAGGGTGCCGATGGCGACCATGCTCCTGGCCGGAATTGCAGTAGGCTCATTTTTATCCGCTTTAACCTCGTACTTCATGATTACAAGCGGTCGCAACATCCACCAGGTAGTATTCTGGCTTATGGGTGGCTTTGCCGGGCGCGGCTGGGATCATGTCAGAGTACTGCTGCCTTATGTGCTTACAGGTTTTACCCTGATGCTGGTTTACGCCCGGCGCTTGAATATCATGCTGCTGGGAGAAGAGCAGGCCCAGCACCTGGGAATTAATGTGGAGCGGATGAAGCAGGTTTTGCTGGGGGCCGCTACGCTTACCGCTGCAGCCGCCGTCGCCGTAAGCGGCATCATTGGTTTCGTAGGTCTGATTATTCCACATGCCGTCAGGCTGATAGTAGGGCCCGATCACCGCGTGCTTCTGCCCAGCGCGGCCCTCACCGGCGCTATTTTTCTGGCAGGGGCGGATGCCATAGCCCGGGTGGCAGCCGCGCCTGAGGAGATCCCTGTCGGAGTTATCACGGCCCTTTTCGGAGGACCTTTTTTCATATACTTATTAAGGAAAAAGAGATAGTAACCAGGTTGAAAATGTATTTACCTGGAGGTTTTAATGAAAGTAGCATTAAAAATATTCGACGTTGAATGCTCCTATGGCGCCACAAAAGTACTGGACGGCCTGTCCTTTACGATCGAGCGTGGCAGCTTTACAGGAATCCTTGGTCCCAATGGCTCAGGAAAGTCTACTCTCATGCGCTGCATCAGCCGTGTTCTGAAACCTTCTAAAGGAGCGGTGCTGTTGGATGAGGAGAACCTTTTCGGCCTTGATCTCAAGGATGTGGCCAGAAAAATGGCTGTCGTAACGCAGGAGACAGCTGTGGACTTTTCATTTACAGTGGCAGAAGTGGTAATGATGGGACGCTCTCCTTACCTGGGGCGCTTTCAGAGTGAAGGTGAAAAAGACTTTGAAATAGCCCGGAAAGTGATGGAACTAACCAACACCCTCATTTTAGCTGACCGGTCTATAACCACTCTCAGCGGCGGTGAGCGCCAGAGGGTAATTATAGCGAAGGCTTTGGCCCAGGACACGGAAATCATCCTGCTGGATGAGCCTACCTCCCACCTGGATATCAATCACCAGGTAGAGATCCTGGGCCTGTTGAGGCGGCTCAACAGAGAAAATGGCCTCACAGTTGTCACCGTGTTCCATGATTTGAACCTGGCTTCGCAATATTGCGACAGTGTAATTTTAATGCGTGACGGCAGGATTTTCACCATTGGCAGGCCGGATGAATCGCTAACTGCGGCTAATATAAAAGATGTCTTTGGCGCAAGCGTTCTGGTCGGAAAACATCCTGTGACCGGACGCCCGGCAGTGATGATTTTGTCACGTGAGCCTCGAAGAAGCGCTAAAACCGGGAGTATCCACGTAGTATGCGGCGGTGGTGCGGGAGCCGATATACTCAGACTTTTGGCCAGCCACGGCTATAGTGTTAGCGCCGGTGTATTAAACACTGGTGATATTGATTGGGAAACCGCAAAGCTTTTAGAGCTGCGCCTGGCAGAAGAGGCGCCCTTTTCCCTTATATCCGACCAGAGCCACGAAGAGAACCTGGAGCTAATAAAGGGCGCTGATGCCTGTGTTATGGCCGGCATTCCCTTCGGCCACGGCAACTTGAAAAACCTTGAGGCGGTCTGCTTGGCCTGGGAATGGGGTAAACCCGTACTCCTTATTGAAGAACAGCAGATCGAGGAGCGGGACTTCACCGGCGGAAGAGCTTCCCTGATATATGAAGAGTTAAAGAAAAAAGGAGCGGTAGTACTGCAGGGCACAGCTGGTATCCAGCATGCACTGGCTGAATTACTGCACGATTAAGAAGCCCTGCGCAATTAAGCGCGGGGCTTCTCCACAGCACAGGTCCAGCACAGGGGGACCA
>DFAP01000037.1 GCA_002365855.1 Pelotomaculum sp. UBA3103
AACTTTCTTGACAATCACCGACCCGGCCGCAGGCGAGTACCCCGGATATTGATCCGAGCAGGTCTTCCATGCCCCGGCCGCTTAACGCAGAAACAGCAACTGCTTGATACCCCTTTTCTGTTTGAGGTGGTAAACCCTGATCGAGAAGCAGGTCGATTTTGTTGTAAACCATGATAAAGGGTTTTGCGGCAGCCCCCAGCGACTCCAGGACACAGTTGACCGCCTCTATGTGCCTGTCTGCGCCAGGATGGGACGCGTCGACAACATGGAGGAGCAGGTCGGCTTCCACCACTTCTTCCAGTGTGGCCCTGAACGCCGCTATCAGGTGGTGGGGCAGGTTCGTGATAAAACCCACCGTGTCCGTTAAGAGCACCGTCTCGTTACCGGGCAGGACAACCCGGCGGGTGGTGGGGTCCAGGGTGGCGAACAGTTTATCCTCAACCAGCGCTCCCGCACCGGTCAGCTTATTTAAAATCGTCGATTTGCCGGCATTGGTATAGCCCACCAGGGCGACCAGGGGAACTGGTATTTCCCTGCGTCCCCGGCGCAGCAGATCACGGTGTTTCTTGACTTCCCCGATCTCCGCGCTTAAGTCCGCTATTCGCTTGCGGATACGCCTGCGGTCAACCTCCAGCTTGGTTTCACCAGGGCCCCTGGTCCCGATGCCGCCCCCAAGGCGTGAAAGCTCGGTCCTGCCGCGGACCAGGCGGGGCAAAAGGTAGTTAAGCTGGGCCAGTTCAACCTGCAGCTTACCCTCGCTTGTCCTGGCCCTGCGGGCAAATATATCAAGGATCAGCTGAGTCCTGTCTATCACCCGTATCCCTGTGAGGTCCTCCAGGTTGCGGGCCTGGGCCGGGGACAGTTCCCTGTCAAAAATCACAAGGTCGGCTTCTAGTTCCTTGCATAGAGCCGAAACCTCATCGGTTTTGCCCCGGCCTAAAAAAGTGGCTGCGTTAGGCCTGCTTCTTTTTTGAATCACCTGGCGCAGGATATCTGCGCCGGCAGTATCAGCAAGCCGTGATAATTCTTCAAGGGAATATTCCGTCTGCCCCGGCTCATCGCCCGGCGACTCCACACCGACCAGAATTGCTTTTTCACGCCCGCCTTTCTGAATAATCTTCAAATACTTCTCTCCTTTGTGCTGTGCTCAGATTGTAACCAGTTCATATTTCCTGGCGCCCAGGCCGATTTCCTCTGCATAAGTAATCTGGCGGCTCCAGTCAATGTCAGGGTACAAAGTTCTAAACTTATCTTTAGCCTCACCCTTGTCCGCCAGGCGGCTGTTTGGAAGAACTTTTTCCCGGTTGACCAGGTCTATACAGGCCTGGTCAAGGGCAACCGGGTCAAGGGAGGCCAGGATACCGATGTCCCGGACCAGAGGGGCGTCACTCCAGCCGAAGCAGTCACACTCCGGGGAAACATTGGTAACGAAGGTAATAAAACCATACTTGCCTTTTTTGTTCTTTAAGGCGCCTTCAGCATATTCAGCAATCTTTTCCTGGATAGCATCCGGCTCAGTCTTCCAGTTGATGCCGATTGCGTGTGCCGGGCAGGTAACGGTGCACTCTCCGCAGCCGATGCATTTGCTCTCATCAACCACGGACACTCCGTCCCTGAGCCCGATGGCATCCACAGGGCACCACTGTCTGCACCTGTCACAACCCTTGCACCGGTCCGGGTTCACCGACGGGAGGACGTCGGAATGCATCATCTGCTTACCGCTTCTCGAGCCAAGTCCCATCCCGAGATTTTTCAACACTCCCCCGAAGCCGGTTATCTCGTGTCCCTTGAAATGAGTCACCGCAATTAAAGCATCCGCATGGTAGGCGGCAGACCCTATCTTTACTTCTTTAAAATGCTTCCTGTTTATTTCGACGGTAACGAAATCTTTGCCATTCAGCCCGTCCGCAATGATCAGCGGGGCATCCACCACGGCATACGCAAAGCCGTTTTCCACCGCTGTTTGCAGGTGGTCGACGGCGTTTGAGCGGCTGCCGGCATACAGGGTGTTGCAATCCGTCAAAAAAGGCTTGCCGCCAAGCTTCTTGACCTTGTTAACAATCCTGCGCAGGTACGGCGGGCGGATATAGCCGGTGTTTCCCTTCTCGCCAAAATGCAGCTTTAAAGCAACCTTATCCCTCTTTCCAATGCATGCCGAAAGGCCGGCCTGGTCGAACAACATCTCCACTTTATCCAGCAGGCTTTTCTTGAATCCCGCGCGCATGTCTGCGATATACACCTTCGAAGCCATTAATCTTGCCCCTCCAAGTGTTTCAATTTGACCGGAAGTGATCCCCGGCACTTTAAGTTTCTACCATTTTTTTTATTATTCCTGCATTTCCGGGTGTATTATCGTTGGCCTGCTCCCGCGCCGGACAATACCGAACTAAACTCTCATGATCAGGAGGTTTATTGCTTTCATTGAATTGGAAGGTCCTCGAAGACCAGGCCGCTTCCCGCCGGGCCGGCGTTTACCAGGATACCGCCGCCATGAATGTTTTTGCCTTCCAGAATGTGTACCGAAAGCGGGTTTTCCAGCTGGCGCTGGATGGCCCGTTTCAGTGGCCGGGCCCCGTAAACCGGGTCAAATCCTTCTTCAGCCAGGAGAGACCTTGCTTCCGGCGACACTTCAAGGGACAGGCCCATTTTGGACAGCCGCTGCTTGAGCAGGGCGAGCTGGATATCGACAATTTTGATGATTTCTCCTTTTCCCAGGTTGTTAAAGATGACGACCTCGTCGATCCGGTTCAGGAATTCAGGACGGAAGCTGTCTTTTAGCTCATCCATTACGCGGGCTTCCAGCTCAGCCCGGTTGTCGGCCCTGGTCTCGCGGAACCAGTGGCCGCCCAGGTTTGAGGTCATAATCACGACAGTGTTGCGAAAGTCTACCGTGCGCCCGTGCCCGTCCGTAAGCCGCCCATCGTCCAGCAACTGCAGAAGTATGTTAAAAACGTCCGGATGAGCTTTTTCTATCTCGTCAAACAGTATGACCGCGTAAGGCCTGCGCCGTACTGCTTCGGTCATCTGGCCGCCTTCCTCGTAGCCGACATATCCCGGAGGCGCCCCAATGAGTCTTGATACGGTGTGCTTTTCCATATACTCACTCATATCAAAGCGAAGCATAGCCCTCTCGTCGTTGAACAGGAAATGTGCCAAGGCCCTGGCCAGCTCGGTCTTACCGACCCCGGTGGGGCCAAGAAAGATAAAGGAGCCCATCGGCCTGTTAGGGTCAGAAACTCCTGCCCTGGCCCGCCGAATAGCGTCTGAAACTGCTTGAACTGCCCGGTCCTGCCCAACCACCCGTTCTTTCAGGAGTTCTTCCATCCTCAACAGCTTCTGGATTTCTCCTTCCAGCATGCGTGACACCGGGACACCAGTCCACTTGGATACCACCTGGGCAATATCTTCCTCATCCACTT
This sequence comes from Pelotomaculum sp. UBA3103, assembly GCA_002365855.1. Classification (GTDB taxonomy): domain Bacteria; phylum Bacillota; class Desulfotomaculia; order Desulfotomaculales; family Pelotomaculaceae; genus UBA3103. The sequence goes on from DFAP01000037.1 coordinate 3,420, forward strand.
CTTCTTTAAGCATTCTATGAACCTTTTGAAGCTCTTCCAACTTTTCGTTATAGTTGCGCAGGCGCTGATCATGCTCCGGCAACACACCGTAGCGCAGTTCCGCCACCCTGCCCAGGTCAGTCTCGCGCTCGGCGGCCTGCTCCGCCAGCCTGGTTTCCTCAACTTTTTCCTTGATTTCCCTGATGCTTTGAATCAGTTCTTTCTCCTTGCGCCAGTGCTCTTTCAGTTTGCCCATTTTATCTTTTAGTTCCTGAAGTTCAACCTCCATCTTTTGAAGCCGCTCCAGGCTGGCCCTGTCCTGCTCCTTGGACAGCGCCTGCTTTTCTATCTCGAGCTGCCTGACCCTGCGGTCAATCTCATCGATCTCGGTGGGCATGCTGTCAATTTCAATACGCAGGCGGGAAGCCGCCTCGTCCACCAGGTCAATGGCCTTGTCGGGCAGGAACCTCTCCGATATATAGCGGTGGGAAAGCATGGCCGCCGCCACCAGGGCAGTGTCTTTGATCCTGACCCCGTGGTGCACTTCATATTTCTCTTTCAGCCCCCGCAAAATGGCGATAGTATCTTCCACATTCGGCTCGCCTACGTAGACCGGCTGAAACCGCCGCTCCAGGGCGGCATCTTTTTCTATGTGCTTGCGATATTCGTCCAGGGTAGTAGCGCCGACGCAGCGCAGTTCACCCCGGGCCAGCGCTGGTTTAAGCATATTGGCGGCGTCAACGGCTCCCTCAGCGGCGCCCGCGCCCACCAGGGTGTGAAGCTCGTCGATGAACAGCACAATCTCACCCTGGGCCTCACCGATCTCTTTTAATACCGCTTTGAGGCGGTCCTCAAACTCGCCCCTGTATTTAGAGCCGGCAATCAGCGCCCCTATATCCAGGCCAAGCAGGCGCTTATTTTTTAAGCTCTCCGGAATGTCCCCGCTCACTATCCGCTGGGCTAACCCTTCAACAATGGCTGTTTTACCAACTCCCGGCTCACCGATCAGTACCGGGTTGTTTTTAGTCCGCCTGGAAAGAACCTGAACTACCCTGCGTATCTCCTCATCCCTCCCAATCACCGGGTCCATCTTGCCCTTGCGGGCCAGTTCAGTCATGTCCCTGGTAAAGCGGTTGAGCGACTGGTACTTATCTTCCGGGTTTTGATCAGTTACTCGCTGAGTACCCCTAATTTCAACCAGGATTTTGTAAACCCGGTCCTGGTTAACACCGTGTGAGCGAAGGATTTTACCCGCTTCCCCTTCACGGCTGGCGACCATTCCCAGCAAAACGTGCTCAGTGCTCAAATATTCGTCTTTGAGCCTTTCTGCTTCTTTCCAGGCCAGATCGATCACCTGTGAGAGTACCTGGGAAACATAAATTCCCCCGGCGCCCCTGACTTTCGGCAGACGCTCCAATGCGGCCTGAACCTGTTCTTTTAATTTAGCCGCGTCAATCTCAAGCTTTTGCAGAATCTGCCGGACAAGACCTTCCTCCTGCTGGAGCAGGCCCATAAGGAGGTGCTCTCCTTCCATCTGCTGGTGGCCATACCTGGACATCAGCCCCTGCGCCGCTTCAAAAGCTTCCTGAGTTTTCAGGGTAAGTTTATCCAATCTCATTTTTAATCACCTCTTTCAATCTACAAAAAAGCGAGGGTTCAAAATCCCTCGTCCTTACTATCATAAACATCTGCCGGGAGAATAATTGTTCTTCTCTATTCGTGCAGCACTTACTCAACTTTAACGTCAAACTGCTCCTGCCTGGTCACTTTTTCTTTGGGCAGAGTTACTTCCAATATTCCATCCTGGTAGCGTGCTTTAATCTCATCCTGCTTAACCATAGTATCTATAACAAAGGAACGGATGAATGACCCGTAGCTTCGCTCAATCCTGAGAAAGCCGGCGCCTTCCTCTTTCTCTTCTTTTTTACGCTCCCCCTGAATGGTAAGCGTATCGTCGTTAAGGCTGACTTTTATATCCTCCTTGTCCAGTCCCGGCAGTTCCGCTTTGAGCATAATAGCCTCCGGAGTATCCTTGATATCAACTGGAAAGCCCAGGCCCCGGCCTAATACTTCACCCGGCTCATTCATTAAGTGAAAACTGTCGTCAAAAAGCCTGTTAATAGAATTCCTCAGGCCTGACAACTCACGAAAAGGTTCCCATCTAATAATAGCCACAGAAAGCACCTCCTTTAAATTTGGTCATACAACCCCTGTGCATAAATCCCCCGGCAGTTCTTAGCCACAGCGTCTCTGACCATATCTGACCTTATTATAAAATAACATATTATCACTGTCAATATTAGCAAGCTTTTATTAATAAAAAATTAATTTTTTATTAATAATTTACCCATTCCCCAGCATTGACATCCCCTGCGCTCGCTGGAGCGCTACCAGTATAATAAATTTCTTGCTTGAGCTTAAAAGGAAATATCTTACGGTGTACAAGCATAAAATTAATAAAAAATATGAAAGGAGGGAAAACAATGAGGATTTTTAACGCCGCCGCCGCCGGCCTGATTGCTGGTCTGCTTCTCTACCTGCTGGTTTCACTGGCAGCTGTAAAAGCGTCTTTTATAATATTTTTAGCCAGTTGGGCTTTATTCAGTTTCCTGTTCTACAATAAGGCCGCATCTATTGGAGCGATCTGGCTCAGGGCCTGCCTGGTTGCCGCCGTGGAATGCCTGGTCATTCCCGTGGCGTCCTGGGTGCTGCCGTTTTTCTACGGACAGCAAGCTGTTCAAACAGCCAGGCAAGGGACACAGGTCGCGGGAGAGACATTTGGCTCGCTGCTGGGGGGAGGACTGGTTAATATTTTGTCAGGGTACACCGGCATCCTGATTGGGTTATTGCTGCTGGCCACCGCCTATTTTTCACTACAGCCCGCCAGGCGGAGATGAACCCACTCTGCAAAGGGAGCTATTATTATAATAAGCCCGGACGTGATACTCCGGGTTTTTTATATACCCATCCGTTGACGCAGGCTCGCGTCCAAACACCCTCCTCGTCTTCTTGCGCCTGTTAAGTCAATGGATTACAATGGTAGAAAACGGTAAGGGAGTGCAGACCTTGTTTGTACGTAATCACATGACCAAATCTCCAATTACGATTAATAAAAAGACTTCGGTTTTCGAAGCCCTGGAAATGATGAAGAAATATAATATCAGACAACTGCCGGTCGTTGCGGAGGGGAAGCTGGCGGGCATAGTCACCCAAAAAGGGCTGCTCACCATCTCTCCTTCGCCGGCGACATCCCTGAGCATTTTTGAGCTGAATTACATGCTGGCCCAAATGACGGTTGCCGAGGCCATGGCAAAAAAAATATTAACGGTAACGTCAGACACCACCATAGAAGAAGCAGCTTTGCTTCTGAGAAAGCATAAAATACGCAGCGTGCCGGTTGTAGAAGGAGATGTGCTGGTAGGCATTATCACCGTTACCGATATCTTCGACGCCCTGGCCAAATACTTTGGCTACGGCAAATCCGGAGCCAGACTGGTCATTGAATCCAGGAACAGGGACGGGCTGGTTGCGGACGTTACGCAGGCGGTCAATGATCTGCAGATTCCACTCCAGGGCATTATTAGTGTATTGAAAGACAATGATAACATTGAGATCTTGCTTCGGCTGGGTACTTTTGATGCCGGGGCGCTGGTGGACACCCTGAATAGCAGAGGCATCGAGGTGACGAACGTTTCTTATTTCAGCTAGAAAATGAAAGCCTACATATCAAGGATAACCCACGAGGGCGCCGGTTTGCCAGCTTGCTGACGGGCGCCTTGTATTTTTCCATGTCGCTGTCTAACTTCACAGCAGACGTTAGATACTTCATACTTATTTTTGGTCTTTTTTTAATTTTTTTGAATTTTTTTCAGAGCCTGGTGCAAACTATATCTAAACAATCTCTGCGGTCCTAAAAAACGACGGAATAAAGCAGCAGGTTGTCAGAAGAAAAAGGAGGTGGGTCTTTTTGATGCAGCTAACGGAAACGGAGCTTTTCTGCGTTGGAGAACAACTGAGGTCAGAAGCGCTGGCTATTGCTAAAAACTTCGCCAGCGCCCGTGAAACAAATGATCCAAAACTTCAGCAAATGTATACCAGGATTGCAGACCGGCACCGTAACCACTACGAAATTTTAATGAGACAAGCACAAAATTTTGCCCAGCAGAGGCAGTTTTAGGAGGTGAAAGTATTGTTAGATGAAAAGGACCGCTTAACAGATGCCCTGATCACGCAAAAATACATTGCCAGCGGCTATGATAAGGCTGCCAGCGAATCAGCCAACACCCAACTGATGGATGCTTTCATGGGTATTTTGAGAGACGAACATCAAATTCAGCATGAGGTTTTTAACGAGATGAGCAACCGCGGCTGGTATCAGCCTAAAGCGGCCAACATGAGCGACATCAACCAGCACATCAGCAAGTGGACCCAGGAACTACAGCGGGTGCAAAATATGGCTTTCCACCAGCAGGGTACACAGCAGGGAAATTACCAGCAGACCAATATACCCCAGTACGGGTTCCAAACTGGCGTTGGGATGCCGCAAACTGGCAGTGATATTCAACAGCAGACCATGTACCGCCCACCACAAAACCCAATGATCTAACCGTGCTTTTTACTACTTTAACTTAAAAAATAGATATTAAACGATTTTATAGACTCACTATAGTTTTTAATTTTCTCCCGCCCCCTTAATCTAAGGGGGCTTTTGATTTTTATGTAAATTATTTTAAGAATTTGCCGAAATATAAGTTAGAAATAAAATAAATCAAAGGTCCTGATGTGACAATTTCTGCATTTTTTAGTTTTTTAAATTAAAACACAACGTATAAGCTATTTTTAAAATGGGAGCTACCATATATAGTAGAACTTATACTGAAGTAGTATTTTATCCTTAATTGTTATACTAACCAAAAGTCCTATTAACAATAGAAGCATCATGCTCATTTTTTTTTTCATTATATTTAATCATTATTAAAATAATTGAAGGAAAAGCAGTTGTGGTGTATAATAAATGTATTTACGGCCATGTCATTCGTGTATATCAACATGGAGGGTCGAAAAATGTTGGAAAAAGAACTATATTCACTATTATTACAGTCCCTGCCAGAAAGCTTTTTTATAGCAGTTGCCTGTTTTAGTATTCTTAATCTCAAATTTGCATGGAACAAAATCTTACTTATATCGGTATTAGAAACTTTAACAAATCTTATTCATTTTTTGCCCATAGCTTTTGGCATGCATACAGTTCTTCTTCCGATTACCATGGCCTTGTACATCAGAATTGTGACCAAAGCTAAACTGAGCAGAATCTTTGCTGCTGTAATCATATGTCTGATTGTAATTATCGTATCGGAAGGATTATATTCTAATCCATTACTTAAGTTTATGAATCTCAGTTATGAGGATGTAATAGCAAATCCATTGCTAAGAGCTCTTTTCAGTATACCTGAGTACGTTGCTCTAATGCTTATACCGGTTGTCAAAACTATCTATATGCGTATTAAACAAAAAAGAATTAATTTTTAGAAAGTTGGGAGTTAATCAGTGCCCGGTTTTAATATCAGCCAGAAAGCTGCCGATTATTTTGAAAAGAATTTAAACTTGAGCGAGGATGATAAAGAAGTAGCAGCTTACAGTGTCGACATTGCTATTCTTACGATCATGCCCCTCGTTGCTATAATAATTGCCGCAGGCCTGCTGGGATGTTTGCCGACCGCCCTTACTGCCGTCCTTACTATCTCAGCACTGAGAGTGCTTTCCGGCGGCGCCCACAGCGAATGTCCGATAAACTGTTCCATCATAAGCGTTGCCTTAGCTGTGTCCATCGGAAAGGCCTCTATGATCTTCGGAAATCAAATACCTGTTCTGGCAAGCGCTTTTTTTGTCGTTATCGTCTCAGGCATTTCCCTGCAGGTTGTCTCCTTGCTTGCGCCTGTTGAAACAGCGGCTAATCCCATAACCGATGACAACCGCCGCCAAAAACTGCGGAAGCTGTCGCTGGCTGCGGTCATCTTCATCACGGTGCTGCAGCTCATATTGCTTTATGTAAATCCTGAAACCTTTACGCGTTACGTGCTCGCGGCAGGGCTGGGAGTCACGTGGCAGACCTTTTCATTAACCCCATATGGATATAAATTTGGCCACTGGGCCGACCTTATATTAAATAAAGTCAGAAGGAGGTGAAAAATATGAAATTCATGCGTTACAGCTTCCTCCTCAGCATGTTTGGCATTCTGACTTTCTTAGCTAAGGGTAGCGTTAGTGGGCCCTGCTGGGTAGGTTGGTATCAGCCTGAAGTTCCCAAGTCTTTGAGGAAGTAACACGAGCTATCAACACAATATGGTAGAATAGGGGATGTTAAATAGGCATCCCCTATCTACATGCAGGGATGAGGTACATGAGAGAACTGGACCGCAAGAGAACCGAAGATATCTCGGAGCACATGCTTGTCACCCAGATCATCTGCTTTTTTATATTCTTTTTAGCGGTTCTCAGCCTAACGGGAATTAAAACAGACTCTGGTTTTCCATTTAACTGGCTGTCTCTAACCATGATGGCCCTATTTGGCATGGGCATTGTTCTTTACATTGGGAAAAGGATAGTCTCTGGCTTAAAGCTGGGCGGACAGACAGCGTTTTTTGATTACCTGTTGTTTGCCACCCTCTCACTGCTATCTATTTCTATCATCTTAATCACAGGTAAAAGTGAGAGCCCGGTCAAAATGCTCTTCCTGATCCCAGTTATTATTGCCTCAACCAGTTACGGCAAAACTTACGGCATGGGAACGGCAGCGGCTTTTTGTGTTGTTTTGTTTGTTCTCGACTTCACCACCAACATTGGAAATGATATCGGCCTGATGTTTCAGACCGATATTGTAAACTGCGCGGTATTAATGCTCCTGGCATGGCTGATCGGCGGACTGGCCGATATTGAAAAAGGCGCCCGGGACAGCCTGACCTTTCTTGCCAATACTGACGATCTTACCGGCATCTGCAACCATCGCCGCTTCCATGAGAGCCTGCGTGAACAAATGAAATCAGCCAGGGCTTCCAACAAACCGCTGTCCCTGATCATGTTTGACATAGATAATTTTAAATTTTACAATGACAACTACGGACACCAAAAAGGGGACGAGGTACTCAGGAAAGTCGGCTCCATTCTTAGTGATATTGTCCAAACTCCAAATACGCCAGCGCGCTATGGAGGGGACGAATTTGTCGTAATCGTGCAGGATACCGAAGAAAAGGCGCTGGAGTTAGCAGAGGCTATTAGACAGCAAATTGAATCCTGTTCATTTGAGGGGGCGGACATTCAGCCCAGGGGCAAAATCACTGTTTCCCTGGGTGTAGCCGGGTATCCCAAGCGGGCGCACACTCCCAGAGAACTCCTGCGCCTGGCGGATGACGCCATGTATAAAGCCAAGTACAGTAAAAATAAAGTTCAGCTTTACTTTTCAGTACTGGACGAACTTCGTGACGGCATTGCAGAGTCTGAAAGAGACCTGTTCAACTCGATTAAAACCCTGGTTTCCATCATCAACGCAAAAGACCGCTACACTTTTGGCCATTCTGAAAGGGTGGCATATTATGCCCTTCAGCTGGCAGAAAGGGCAAACCTGCCTAAAGAAGAAAAGGTCCTGCTCAGGTACGGATCTTTCCTGCATGACATAGGTAAAATAGAAATCGACCGGGATCTGCTGAATAAAGTGGGTCCACTCAAGTCAAATGAGTTTACCATCCTGAAAAAACATCCCGTTTGGGGGAGTGATATGTTGCACCCGATCACCTCCCTGAAAAAAATCATACCCACAATTTTATACCATCACGAGAATTTCGACGGAACGGGATATCCCGTGGGCCTGTCCGGTGAGGATATTCCTATTCAGGCCAGAATTTTACGGATAGCCGACAGTTTCGACGCAATGACTACTGACAGGCCTTATAAAAAAGCGAAGACGTTTTTTGATGCTTGTGATGACTTAATTAAACATAAAGGCACTCTATTCGACCCCTGCCTGGTAGATCACTTTATTCAGCTAATCTATATTGAAAATAACAAAAAGCCGTCTTCCAAAGAATTCCGGACTGCAATTTAACTTTTTTACCAACCCCTGTCATTTCGCCTCTCCATTTAATCACTTCTTATCACTCTTTTTTTATTTGGTTATACTTTCCGGTTTTGCATTTCAACCTCTGAAAACAACCAATAGGTCAATGCCGTTTATTCCAAGCCTGATACAGGCTCTTAACCATTTAATCTCCAATAATGCCTTTAAACATCCTATTCTGTTAACTAAACACAAAGTTCTTAATTACAGGACTTATGCAGTT
>DFAP01000026.1 GCA_002365855.1 Pelotomaculum sp. UBA3103
CCATGCGTGGCACACCAAAAAAGCGCCACCCCCGCATGGGCATGGCGCTTTTTTCTTTATTCCGTTTTTCCGGGCTCATCCTCGTACTCGTCATTCTTCACGTAAACGGCCCCGTGGCCGTGGTACTTGGGCGGGAGATTTTGAAGGGTCATCTTTTCCACTTTAAAAGGCGGCGGATAATATGAGCTCAGTGGCTCGTGTATTTTACTTTCCCCATCCGGTTCTTTATTATCGTTTTTCGGCATTCCCACACCTCCTTGAGCATAGGTTGCCGCCGTTTTGAAGCTTTATTCTTCCTGCGCGTCTCACGCATAGCTAATTTTATTAAATTACCCTTCCCTGCACCGGAACAACAAGCCCGGCGCCGCTTTCCGGCCGCACCACCGGCCTGTCCGGCTTTTCTTTCTCCGCCTCCACGTATACAGCCAGGCCGGCGCCCAGGACGATCAGTTTTACTTTTAACCTGTAGCGGTCTTTTTCGACGTCAAATACCCTGCCGTCGATAATCTCGGGAACCAGGAGGTGGTTAAGCTTTTTTACCTCCTGCCCCTTGACCGGCTCCAGGCACTGCCGCACCTGCCTGTCCAGGGCTAGGACCACAGCGTTCTTCTCCAAAGCGGACATGTTCTCCTCAGAGAGGATGACATGCGGCTCAATACTGGAGACTACCTCCTTGTCCCTCTCGCCCATACTTTTTTTTAAGTGGTCCAGCTCATCGCCGCACAGCTCCAGCTGTTGGCCCATTGACTCATTTTCCAGGGTGATCCTGTCCACCGTGCCGCCAAGGTGCAATGTGACCAGGACGCCTCCCACAATGATGCCGATAACGAAAACTGCAGCCAGGCGGGCCGCCGTTTTTTTCATCCCTCGCCACCTGCCGCCGCCTGGATGATCAGGTGTCCCAGGTGAGTCCCGGCCGTGGAGCTGATGATGTAAAAAACCTGCTTGAAAACCGCCATGATTTCACCTTTTAATATCCCCGACTCCAGTATCTCTATGGTCGAGAAGGTCCCACCGATGGCCGCCACAACAGCCCAGATCCTGATCTCCCTGGACAGCCTTTGCATGGTCGCAAGGGGCGGCTCCTGCACCACCACCGCCGCCAGTGTGCCGACCAGCACACCCCCAAGCATCAAGCCGAAAGCGGTAAAAAATATCAGCACAAGCTTTTTTTCGAAAGGCACGTTCCTACCCTCCCTGCTTATCCTATACCTCCTTCTATACTTATTAGCAAAAAATAACAGTTAGTACCTAAATAAAAAACCTGCTCTTTCAAGCAGGAAGTTTTCAATATATTATTATTCTTTAATTACAAATCTTTCAAAAAAATCTCCCGGTGAGCAGACTACAAAATTAAATTTTCCGGTCCAATCAGCAGCTAAGAAGTGCCTGTCAAGACTCAATAACCACTCCGCTTTTGAAGACACGGCCGCAGCCATAATAACAGCATCCTTTTCATTTATGAATTTTTTTGCATACTCTATATCTTTATCAGAACCATCAGCTATCTTAAAGGGCAGGGTCTTAAACAAGGTATAAAAAAGGGCTTCGCAGTCCGGCAGCTTTTTGCGCACATTACGCAGTACTTCACTAACAACATCTTCTGAAATATATGGGGTTATTATACCCATCTCGGCCAGGGCCAGTATTTTATGAGACCCGCCTGTCTTTGAAGCCAGCCCGGCTATAACCACGCTGCTGTCAAGAAATACTCTAGTCCGCCTCATATTCATGGCTGCCTTCCCTTAGTTCAGCTAAAAGCTCTTGTAAATCAATATTTTTTTTAGCCATCTCCTTGCCGATAGAATTAGCAAGCTCTCTGACGACCATTTTTTCCGGAGTTGCCACAATCGCATTGCCAACCTGAAAAAGTTCCAAAATTGTATCTTCTTGTATTCCCATTCGCTCTCTTATTTCCGCCGGAATGGTAAACTGCCCTTTGCCCCAAACACGTACTCTTTTAATTCCTGAATATTTAGCAGACCTTCCAGTTATAATTTCTGACATTCTGAATAACCGCCTTTCAGACTTTATTATATAATATATCGGTTTCAGAAGAAAATCAATTTTTTTCTATCCAATTGATGAAAATAAGATATTACCTATATTAGTTGGTATAGGCGTATTTTAGCACCATCTGGAATTTATTGCATAATTTGGATTATACCGGTGTCTAAATAAATATCTTTAACAGGGGGTATTTTTTTGAACACAGTTAACCTCTGGACAATACCGGCGGTTCCGCCGGGCGGGCACCAGCTCCCTCCGCTGCCTTATCCATATAACGCCCTGGAGCCGGTAATCAGCGCCCGTGCGCTGCAGATCCACCACGACCGCCACCACAGGTCTTACGTAGAAGGGCTGAATAAAGCAGAGCTGGAGTTGGTTGAAGCCAGGCGCAAGGGAGATTTCAGCCTGGTCAAACACTGGGAGCGCGAACTGGCCTTCCACGGCTCCGGGCACATATTGCACAGCATCTTTTGGACAGTGATGACGACTCCCGGAGGCGGACACGAGCCCGGCCCGCAAACCAGGGCGCAGGTAGAGGCCTACTTTGGCAGCATACCCGCTTTTGTGGCGCAGTTCAGCGCCGCCGCCGTCAAGGTAGAGGCCTCCAGCTGGGCAGTGCTGGTCTGGAACCCGGCCTGGCGGCGCCTCGAAATACTGGCCGCTGAAAACCACCAGAACATGACCCAGTGGAGCAGCATTCCCATCCTGGTGCTGGATGTCTGGGAGCACGCTTATTACCTGGACTACCAAAACCGGCGCGAGGACTTTGTCAGGGCCTGGTGGCGGCTGGTCAACTGGGCTGAAGTGGAGAAAAGGCTGCTCCTGGCCATGAAGGCACAGGTGCCGCTGACCCAGGCGTCATTTTAGAATGATTTTGAAACAACAACTTCATCAATATAAGAGTTGTAATTTTTTTCTGACAAGGCAGTTTTCGTAAAACCAGTGTCGCCGGGATGATTCGCGCCGCATAAGGGCACTATATAAAAAATCATACCGGTGAAAGGGGTTCGGACGTTGAAAAACAACCAGGTCAACCAGAACAACAAAAACCCCGAAGAGAAATGGGTGCCCTGCCTTTCCGAAGACTTCTGCGTAGATTTTGGCAACGTGATACCCGGTGACAGGAAAAATCTTAATGAAGACAGCGCACCGAACGAAGATATGCTCAATGGTTTTTTTTACCCTGACATCCACAGGCTCCTTGAAGAAGATAGTCCACCTGATCCTCAAAAGTGAATCAGGGTGAATCAGGGTGACGCACCTCTTGGGTTCGCCGGTTTTGAGCCGGCGGGCTTGTTTTATATTTCAAAATACTTGACGCCATATTTAATGTCACATATAATGTCATTGTGAGGTGAAGTTAATGACGCAAAGACAAAAAATAATCGAGAAGCTAAAAACAGCAAAGTGCGCCGACTTTAAAGATATTGACTCACTACTTAAGCAACTGGGATTTACTGCCCGTTGCGAAGGCAGCCACTACACCTACACCAAAGCGCCGGATTATATCATCGGTATTGTAAGGAGAAGTGGTAAACCTGTAAAACGAGTCTACCTGGAAAACTTAAAAGACCTGCTGGAACGGATGGGATTATAGAATTTTGTACATATCCTTTAAATAAATATCCAGTTGTTTTGTCGATACTAAGAGTAGGAGTGATTTTAAATGAGTAAAGTAACAGTTACCAAAGATTTGGATTATTACCTCAGCCTTAATTTCACATTAACTATAAGGCCGGATGCAGATGATGGTGGCTTTATTGCTGAATTCCCCGATTTACAGTATTGTTTAGGTACTGGCGATACTATTGAAGAGGCGATTAATGATGCTATGATTGCTAAGAGAGAATGGATTAAAGCTTCTTTTGAGGATGGTATAAAAATACCTGAACCGATGACAGAAGAACACAATGGCCGTATATCTCTTAGAATTCCAAAAAGCCTTCATAGAAAAATAAATGAGATTGCTAAAAGGGAAGGTGTTAGCGCTAACCAATTTCTATCCAGCCTGATTAGTATGGGCATAGGGAAAAAATCTATTTTCTAAGTTTCTGCCGCGAATACAGGGCGCATGAAGAAGCAAAGGGAACGTCCCTCATATGCCGTGCACACTTAGAGGCCCGCCGGTTTTGAGCCGGCGGGCTTGTTTGTTACAGGACATGATTGAACTGTTTCAGCTACCTTTCCACTTCCTGCCGCCGCTCGCCCGCTACCGCTTCGGCCAACCTGGCAATGCTGGCGTTCAAAGAATCCAGCTTGCCCTCGATGCGCACCAGCAGGTACGCGGCTACGGCTATGGGAAAACCAACATTGCCCACCGCCTGCAGGATAGATTCCAGCTATATCACCCTTTCTGTTTAGAGGAGACACACCTTCTGCCGAAGGAACGTCCCCCCGAGAATATGATATTCCCAGTCGATGCGGCGGGGGGTACGCCCCCCGCCGCCTCTATCTTAACGCCCGTTTAGGCGGGCGGGTCGTATAGGTCATTAGTGGTGCTGTCAATGATCTTGATATCCTGCTTGGTAGCCAGGTCTCCGCCGGAACTGGTGAAAATATTCCGGGCGATAACCAGGTCCATAGCAGCCTCGATCTCGGCGGCAGTCACGTCGTCACGGGGGTTGTCCAGGGTCATGGTGACGTTTCTGCCGGCCTGGTTGCGAAAGACCATGCGCAGGCTCTGGGTTGTGGTTGCCAAATACATTCCTCCTTTCTTAGATAATTGTTGAAATCATTCTTTATCTTTAGATTTCAATGAGTTGTGCGCCGTCAACGCGGGAAATACCGTTCAGCGGGTATTCCTGCAGGTCGGCCAGCGCGGCGCCAACGTCGTACAGGTCCTGGTCGGACGCAGTAGGCTTGACATTGTTCAGGCTCCTGTTCCGGTAGACCGGGTTGCCGCTGGTGTTAACACCAACTTCAACTTCAAGCCTGAGCACGGAATTGCCAGGGACCTTGCTCACAGCCATGTATTCACCTCCTCCCGCTCCAGGCCTTAAGGATCCAGGCCTGGAGCCGTTTTATTTTAACTGAGGAGGGCAAAGGAAAAACATTTTGAGGCAGGTAAAATGTTCATCCATTCGCCCTGCCCCAAACGTATGTTCTTATATTATATTAGCAAAATGGTAATAGGCTGTCAACCCCAAAAGAAAAATTATCCAATAAAATATATATACCCTAGAAAATATTTTTCTCCTTCGTATAACTATAGTAAATAATAAAAAGGAGGAATCAAGTTGAAGAGGGTAACCGTGGTAGTATTGGCACTATTATTGACAGTAATGCTTTGTGCCGGAGTCGCATGGGCCAAGCCCGGTGGTAACGCGCAGGGGATCGGGTTGGGTTTGGGACAACAGGTTGCGAGTCAGCGGCAGGATTTTTCTGATGTCGAGGGACATTGGGCAAAGTCGGCGATTATGAAAATGCAGGCCAAAGGCTTAATGAAGGGAGATGGAGACGGAAGTTTCCGGCCCAATGACCCGATCACCGAGGCCGAAGCAGTGGTCCTGACTGAAAGGGTCAAGGCGAAGTTAAAGGCCAAATGCAAAATCGTTACGGTTGCAAATGAAGATGCAAATGCAAACGAAGATGTTGATGAAAACGTAGATGAAGATGTGGACGAAGATGTGG
>DFAP01000090.1:0-564 GCA_002365855.1 Pelotomaculum sp. UBA3103
CGCCGTGGGCAGGAACGGAGAAAGCTATAACGTTAACGCTGATTACGCGGCCGGTCGGCTGGCTGTGGCCCTTGGCGCGGATAAACTGATCATCCTCACGGACGTTGAAGGCATTATGTATGACAGGAATGACCGGGGTTCCCTGATTTCCCTGCTACGAGTTGAGGAAGTGCCGGCCCTGATTGATAAGGGCATCATTGACGGTGGGATGATCCCAAAGGTTGAGTGCTGCCTTGAAGCCCTCTCAGGGGGGGTTAACACCACCCACATCCTGGACGGCAGGGTCCCCCACTCTATTTTGCTTGAAGTGTTTACCGATAAGGGTGTCGGGACCATGGTCAGCAGGTGATCTGACCACAGGAAAAATCTACGGCCGGGGATAATTCACTGCCTGCCTGCAGACCCATAGATACAAAAACGGAGGGGACTTTTATGAACAGCTCGGAGATTATTAAACTTGGCGATCAATACCTGATGCGGAATGTCGGCCGGTTGTCCCTCGTTCCTGTCAGGGGAGAGGGCGCCCGGCTCTGGGACGCTGACGGTAAAGAATACCTTGATTTT
>DFAP01000090.1:867-1077 GCA_002365855.1 Pelotomaculum sp. UBA3103
GTAAAGAATACCTTGATTTTGTCAGCGGTATTGCCGTCAATTCGCTCGGTCACTGTCACCCGTCTGTGGTTGACGCCATAGCGCGCCAGGCCGGGAAGTTGATTCACTGCTCCAACCTTTATTACATCGAACCCCAGGTACTTCTGGCCAGGGAACTGGTGGAAAACAGCGCCATGGACAAGGCCTTTTTTTGCAACAGCGGCGCCGAGG
>DFAP01000090.1:1379-1556 GCA_002365855.1 Pelotomaculum sp. UBA3103
ACAGCGGCGCCGAGGCCAACGAGGCGGCGATGAAGCTTGCCCGCAAGTATGCCAAACAAAAATACGGGCTGGAAAAAGTGGAAATCGTCACCGCCCTGCAGTCTTTTCACGGGCGCACCCTGGCCACGATTACCGCGACGGGGCAGACAAAATACCAAAAGGGCTTTGAGCCGCTGC
>DFAP01000090.1:1858-10277 GCA_002365855.1 Pelotomaculum sp. UBA3103
CAAAAGGGCTTTGAGCCGCTGCCTGGAGGTTTCCGGTATGTGCCGTTTAACGACCTGGACGCCCTGGAGCAGGCCGTAGGACCGGCTACCTGCGCTGTAATGCTTGAGCCGGTTCAGGGAGAGGGAGGCGTTAACGTTGCTTCCCGTTCTTACCTGGAAGGCGCTAAGATGCTCTGCCAGGAGCACGGGGCCCTGTTAATTTACGATGAAATTCAGACCGGTTTGGGGCGTACCGGACGCTTTCTCGCCTACCAGCACTTTGGTGTGGAGCCGGATATCCTCACACTGGCCAAGGCGCTGGGCGGCGGCTTCCCCATTGGCGCCACTCTTGCCAAAGAGGAACCGGCTTCGGCTTTTCAGCCGGGAGATCACGCTTCTACCTTCGGAGGCAACCCGCTGGCCTGCGCTGCGGCACTGGCCACTTTAGAAGAGCTGCTGCAGGGCGGCGTGGTTGAAAATGCCGCAAGTGTGGGAGCCTATCTGTATGACAGGCTGTCCGGGATTGCCGGTAAATATGATTATGTTAAAGAGGTCAGAGGACTGGGGCTGCTATTAGGCATGGAGCTGTCCGTGGAAGGCAAGGACATTATCAGCGGCTGCCAGGAACAAGGGCTGTTATTAAACTGTGTGAATAACAAAGTCCTGCGTTTTATTCCCCCTCTTACCGTCACACGTGCGGAAGTGGACCACGCTCTTGATATCCTGGAAAAAGTTATGGGCGGGATTAAGACCGAATAAAATTTAATAAATCATGTTAATCCTGTCCAATCAAGTTATTCTGTCAGGAAAGAAGGGATTTTTAAGTTGGGGCCTGTAAATATTATTTTAAAGGGGCGAGACCTATTAAGCCTGCATGATTTTAAACCGGAAGAAATAACGGCAATCCTGGAACTTGCGGGGGAATTAAAAGAAAAACAGAAACTGAACATTCCCCATACCTATCTGCAGGGTAAAACTCTGGGGATGATCTTTCAGAAGTCTTCAACCCGTACCAGGGTTTCCTTCGAAGCTGCCATGTACCACCTGGGGGGTTACCCGATGTTCCTGAGCGCTAATGACCTGCAGTTGGGGCGAGGGGAGACCATAGCTGATACTGCCAGGGTGCTTTCCCGCTACTTGGACGGGATTATGATCCGTACCTACGCTCAGTCAGACGTGGATGAGCTGGCCCTTCATGCCGACATTCCCGTGATCAACGGTCTTACCGACCTGCTGCACCCCTGCCAGATCCTGGCCGACCTTCTGACAGTGAAAGAACATAAGGGCAAACTGGCAGGGCTCAGACTGGCCTATATCGGGGACGGCAACAACGTCTGCCACTCCCTCCTTTTTGGCTGCGCCAAGGTGGGTATGCATATTTGCGTGGCTTCACCGGACGGTTTTAAGCCTAAGAGGGAAATTGTCCGCCAGGCGCGGGAAGACGCGGCCCCAAATACCCAGGTAGAAATCCTCACTGACCCGGTTGAGGCAGTAGCCGGCGCAGATGTGGTGGTCACTGATGTCTGGGCCAGCATGGGACAAGAGGCCGATCAGGCCAGGCGTATTGAAATATTCGCTCCTTACCAGGTTAGCACGGACCTCATAAAACACGCTAAACAAGATTACTTATTCCTGCACTGCCTGCCCGCCCACCGGGGCGAGGAGGTCGTTGCGGAAGTCATTGACGGGCCGAATTCAGTTGTCTGGGATGAAGCTGAAAACAGGCTGCACACCCAGAAGGCCGTATTGGCCATGCTGCTGTAGTTAATCCGAAGTTAATAAATCCTTAACTCAAAAAATTAAAAGGAGAGTTTACATATGCCTAAAGTAGTGCTGGCCTACTCAGGTGGGCTGGATACATCCATCATTATCCCCTGGCTTAAAGAAAATTACGGCTATGAAGTTATAGCCATGGCGGCAGACCTCGGCCAGGGGGAAGAGTTAGACCCCCTGCACGAAAAGGCTCTAAAAAGTGGCGCAAGCAAGATCTATATTGAGGACGTCAGGCGTGAGTTTGTGGAGGAGTACATATTCCCTACGCTCAAAGCTGGAGCGGTCTATGAAGGCAAATACCTGCTGGGGACATCCATGGCCAGGCCGCTGATTGCCAAAAAACTTGTGGAAGTGGCCATAAAAGAAGGGGCGGAGGCCGTGTCTCACGGCGCAACAGGCAAAGGCAACGACCAGGTTCGCTTTGAACTGGGAGTCAAGGCTCTGGCCCCCGGATTAAAAATTATCGCACCCTGGCGGGAATGGGATATCCGCTCCAGGGAAGACGCCATCGACTACGCCAACGCCAGGGGCATCCCGGTGCCGGTGTCAAAGGACCGGCCTTACAGCATGGACCGGAATCTCTGGCACCTGAGCCACGAGGGAGCCGACCTGGAGGACCCCTGGAATGAGCCGCCCGATGATGTTCTGCTTATGATTACACCACCGGAAAAGGCCCCCGACAGGCCAACGTATGTCACTGTCGAATTCGAGCAGGGTCTGCCCGTCAAGCTGGACGGGGCAGCCCTCGACCCGGTCACCCTGATCCAGAACCTCAATGCGATCGCCGGGAAAAACGGCGTGGGTATCGTAGATATGGTTGAAAACCGTCTGGTCGGAATGAAGTCGCGCGGGGTTTACGAGACACCGGCGGGCACCGTGCTCTTTATGGCACACCGGGAACTTGAATTGCTGACCCTGGACCGCACCACCCTGCACTTTAAAGAGCTCGTTGCTTCCCGCTATGCCGAGTTGGTATATGATGGTGTGTGGTTCTCGCCTCTGCGCGAGGCTTTTGACGCTTTTGTGAACAGTACGCAGAAGACGGTTACCGGTACTGTGGCGGTGAAGCTTTACAAGGGCAACTGCACTCCGGCCGGCTCGAAATCCCCCTACTCGCTATACGACCAGGAACTCTCCACATTTGGGCGCGAGGAAGTCTACAACCAGAGGGACGCTGAAGGGTTCATCAACCTCTTCGGCCTGCCGCTGAAAGTTAGAGCCCTGATGGAAAAGAAGTCCGGGCTGAGATAACCGGCCTGGTTTATACTAAGTAGATATACTAAAAGAGCCCAAAATGAACTGACCCCCAAAAGTTGGACACATCTAATATTTGGGGGTGCACTTCACCAGGGCTCTTTTTTTAAGCAAATAAAAAACTGTAATAATTAGAGGAGCCTCATCATATTATGACTTTTAAGGCACTCTTTTTTGGTATATCATTATAGAAAACGATGTCATAAAAAGAGGTACAATGGGTGAGTAAACTTGTCATCACATTTGTCTGTGAAAACAGGCATGACGTAGAAGCGGTAACCGTCGACCTGGCTAGGATGGGGGATGTTACCAGGGAAGAGATCTGGCAGCTTCTAACCAAAGGAACCCGCTGTAAAAAATGCGGCAGCGAAAAATTTATTTACCGTACCCGCTACAAGGAATAAGCGAGAAAAGTATTGACATTACCAATAAATGGGTGATATGATGATTATCACACTTCTCACAGGAGGTGAATAATAAATAGAAGGGGGTGATGGCTTAGTGACGAGAGAACTTATCAACGAAATCCTGGAAGACATCGGATTGGAATCTATTGCAGATGACGAGTCTAGAAAGGAGGGCTAAAGAGCTTTGGATAAACAACTAGGAAGCTTATAAGGGGAGGCAGGTAAGGAAAATGGACCTGCCTCCTCTTATTTTTTTTATATTTGATAAATCAAAAACAAACATGTTACAATAAGACGAAAAAATTATAGAGGTGATAGACATGAACAATAAAACCATCAAAATATTTATTATGGTTTTGTTCCTGACAGTGATGATTGTTCCGGTTATTATGTTTGTAAACATAATACAAGGCAGGCCTGCGTTTATCTTCTTCTAGGAGTGTGTCAAAAATGGCCAAGCTTTGGGGCGGTCGTTTCCAAAAGGGAACAGACCGGTTGGTGGAAGAATTCCACTCTTCTTTATCCTTTGATCAGAGACTGTATAAATATGACATAGCCGGTAGCATTGCCCATGCTCGCATGCTTGGCAAAACCGGGATAATTACCGCTGAGGAATCCCAGTCCATTGTCGTAGGGCTGGAAGAACTGCTCTTCGAGATCGAGTCGGGGCGGACGGAGTTATCGCCCGATGCTGAAGACATCCATTCGTGTTTGGAGCAGCTTCTCATTGCGAAGGTCGGTGAAGTGGGCAAAAAGCTGCACACGGCACGCAGCCGGAATGACCAGGTTGCTCTTGATATCCGTATGTACCTGAAAGATGAAATCAGCCAATTAATTGTTTTGCTTCGTGGCCTGCAGGTATCACTGTTGAACCTGGCCGAAAAAAACATCGAGACTATGATGCCCGGCTACACCCATCTCCAGAGGGCACAGCCGGTAACGCTGGCGCACCACCTGCTGGCCTATTACCACATGTTTCGCCGGGATGAGGACCGGCTGGCAGACTGCCGTCGCCGTGTAGACGTGATGCCGCTGGGTGCAGGCGCCCTGGCTGGAACCACCTTTCCCCTGGACCGGGGCTACGTGGCTGAGCAGCTGGGTTTTTCTGCTATTACCGGGAACAGTCTCGACGCTGTCAGTGACCGTGATTTTGCTGTGGAATTTGCGGCTGCCGCCTCATTGATCATGGTCCACTTGAGCCGGTTCTGTGAGGAGATCATCCTGTGGTCGACAGCTGAATTTGACTTTATCGAGCTGGATGACTCTTACAGCACAGGAAGCAGCATGATGCCCCAAAAAAAGAACCCGGATGTGGCCGAGTTGATTCGAGGCAAGTCCGGCAGGGTTTTTGGCGACCTTCAAACCTTGTTAACCATGTTAAAAGGCCTTCCTTTGGCCTACAACAAGGACATGCAGGAAGATAAGGAAGCCCTGTTTGACGCGGTGGATACTGTGAAAAAGTGTCTGGTAGTGTTTAAGCCCATGCTGGAGACGATGAGGATCAAGAAAGAAAATATGGACTCAGCGACTATAGGAGGTTTTACCAACGCTACTGACCTGGCAGACTACCTTGTTTCTAAAGGGCTGTCTTTCCGTGAGGCTCACGAAGTGGTGGGTAAGGTAGTCCTGTACTGTCTGGAGTCGGGAAAAAGCCTGGAGCAGCTAAGCCTTAAGGAATATAAAACGTTCAGCCTGCTGGCCGGGGAAGATATTTATGAGGCCATCAGCATTTCCCATTGTGTCAAAGCCAGGCAGGTACCGGGCGGACCAGCGCCTGATGAAGTTATGGAAGTCATAGCCAGGGCCAGGCAGCGACTGGCGGGATGATAAGAATTTATTGAATGGCGATGCGACAAGAGAGACTTCCCTTGTCGCATTTCTTTTATTCCCACCAAATATCAGTTGCTCCAGAGTCTTCGCCAAAATTATACAAAGGCATATCCTCCGGGTCCAGAGCCACATCACATCTTTTTGGTTCTGCGCTGGGGTGGAGTCCAGTTTTGTTCTCTTTCACATTTTGTACACCTCCTCAATATTTAGAATGACCTTTTATTCTTCTAACTAATTGATACAGGGCAAATATTGTGGTAGAATTCAACAAAAGTCTACAGCTACGACATAATAATACAAAGAATCATATTTCATATTGGAGAATCCTTTGTCTTCAGGAGGGAGATTCATTGAAAAAAATATTTTTTATGATAATTATACTAATTTTTTCAGTTGTAATTTTTACTCCGAGTGTTGCCGCAGCCGCGTCCCATCAAAATATGCAGGCTGCGTGGATGGCTACGGTATATAACATAGACTTTCCCAGCGCAAAAAACGATACGGCCGCTCAAAAAAAAGAATACATTGAAAAATTAGACAAACTGAAGGCTACAGGCATAAATACCGTGGTGGTTCAGGTAAGGCCGAAAGCAGATGCTTTGTATAAGTCCGGTATTAACCCCTGGTCCGACGTCCTTACAGGAATACAAGGAAAAGACCCGGGCTACGATCCCCTGGCATTTATGATTGAAGAGACTCACAAAAGAGGCATGTCATTTCACGCCTGGTTAAACCCTTACAGGATAACCACATCTGGAACTGATTTAAATTCACTCAGCGAAAACCACCCGGCGAGGATGCACCCCAACTGGGTCATTAGCTTTAACAATTCTTTGTATTATAACCCTGGGCTGGAACAGGTGAAAAACCATATCGTAGCCACTGTGGAAGAGATTATATCAAATTATGACGTTGATGCAATTCACTTTGATGACTATTTTTATCCATCAAATTACCCGCTCCCGCAGGGTGAAGGAAAGGACGGGGTGGCAGCCTGCGGCAGAATACAGAATATCAATGACCTGGTTCAAAGGGTTAGCGCGGCTGTCAGAGGCGCCAATAAAAATGTATTGTTTGGGATAAGTCCTATAGGCATATGGAAAAACAGCTCTTCTGATCCGACAGGATCCGCAACCTCCGGGTATGAATCCTACTATGCGGTTTGTGCAGACACGAGAACCTGGATAAAAAACGGGTGGATAGATTATGTAGTACCGCAAATTTATTGGGAAACAGGAAATAAGGCAGCTGACTATGAAACCCTTGTAAAATGGTGGTCAAACGAAGTCAAGGGCACAGGCGTGGAGCTGTATGTAGGACATGGTCTATATAAAGATGTGGTCGCTAATGAAATAGACAAGCAGTTGAACATTAATAAAGAGTATTCTGAGGTGAACGGAAGTTTTTATTATGGAATGAAAAATCTGTTGGCAAATGCAGGGGGTTGCGCTGAAAAAATAAAGCTGTTTAACCAATCATCACCTTCGAGATCAAGCCTGAACACCCCGCCCAGGCCTCAAGCACAGCCGGGAGTTATCCAGGTGTTCATAGACGGGCTCCCTGTTGCCTTTGACGTTCAGCCCGTTATCATTAATGACCGTACCATGGTTCCCTTCCGGGCTGTTGCGGAGGCGTTAGACGTTAAGGTAACCTGGTACGGCCCCGACCGGACGGTGATCGCGACGGACGGGGATTTATCAGTTAGATTGCAGATTGGGAACAAGACCGCATACCGTAATGAAGCACCGGTTATATTAGAGTCTCCGCCAGTAATCATTAACGACCGGACGCTGATCCCGCTGAGGTTCTTTGGTGAAGCATTTAGCTGCAAGGTTGAGTGGGATGAGGTTGCGCGTTGCGTGATGATTACTTCGTCTCTACGGCTATAGCAGTGACCGGTTTTTATGCAGGGTGTTAAGTGTTGTTACAAGAATCGTACCTATACATAAGACGTAAATCTCTCTACATCGTCAGATTAAATGCTGGCGATTTTTATTGCATATTAAACTAAGCTGTTTGGATTCAGCCATAAAAGTTATATTAAGAGACGGAGTAAAACGAATGTACGACATAACAATTGTTGGAGCCGGTCCTGCCGGTTCTACTTTAGCAAGACTGCTGGGTAAAGATTACAAAATATTGTTATTGGACCGGCGTGATTTAATATCATATAAAAAAGGTTCATTTGAAAAATGTTGTGGTGGGCTAATTGCGCCTGACGCGCAATATATGTTAGCCAAACTTGGTGTGGGAGTGCCAAAAGAAGTATTGGTTGGCCCACAGCTATTTAATGTAAGAACAATCGATTTTCAGAATAAAATGGAGAGATTTTATCAAAGACATTACATTAATATTGACAGGCAGAAGTTTGATATTTGGCTTGTATCTCTAATACCTTCAAATGTGGATATTCGTTGTGGAACATTATTTAAATCATACGAAGTTAAGAAGGAGACAATAGTTGTCAATTTTCTGTCAGATGGAAAGAGTTTTACCGAAGAAACAAAATTCTTAGTGGGCGCGGACGGGGCAAATTCGATTCTGAGGAGACTTCTAACAGGCAGCAAATTCCATGAAACTTATATCTCTGTTCAGGAGTGGTTTAAGGTAAATCAAAATCAACCATACTTTTCAGCCATATTTGATAGTGAAGTATCTGATTTTTACTCATGGACTATTCCCAAAGAAGACTATTTGATTGTCGGCGCGGCAATTAAACCCAAAGATAATGTAAGCCAGAAGTTTGAATTATTAAAAGAAAAGTTAATTAATTATGGTTATGAGCTAAACAAAAGTAAAAAAAAGAATGGGGCCTTTATGTTAAGGCCTCAAAATGCAAGGCAAATATTTATAGGGAAAGATAATATATTACTTATTGGAGAGGCCGCGGGATGGATTAGCCCGACATCAGCGGAGGGTTTAAGTTACGCTTTTAGGAGCGCAATTGCATTAGCTAAAAGTTTTGCCAGCAGTCCGGGGAATTTATTGGGAGAATATTATAAAGAAACAAGCGGCCTAAGGATAAATATTATGCAGAAAAACTTAAAGTCCCCTTTTATGTACAACCCGTTAATAAGAAAAGTAGTTTTAAAATCAGGGCTGTTAAGTATGAATGTGGAAGAACAAAATTAAGAATCCGTCTTGACCAGGGCTGTTTTGATAACAGGTGATCACTA
>DFAP01000115.1 GCA_002365855.1 Pelotomaculum sp. UBA3103
TGAAGTAGTAGTAATTATAGACCCATTTAAAGATGAAGAGGAAGTTTATAAAAAAATACTTATAGATGGAATAGGGCTAAAAGTAGTAGCAATTTCTACAAGAAAAACTATATTCCCTACTATTATAATTTCGGAATATGGTGATTTTACTAATTACATTGAAATTGCTGCTGGTTGGAATCTCCTGGTAGAAGTTGGAATAAATATGGGCATTAACCTGGACAATACATTACGAGCCCGAAAAGTAGGTCATGAATTCAAATTTAAATAAATAGGTGCCGAGACCACTAAGAACAAGGAGAAATATTCTGTGAACGAATTTGTAATACAAGTCAGAGACTTTCGTAAAATTTACGGCGATATCGTTGCCGTGGATGGTATCAGTTTTGAGGTACAGCGTGGCGAAATCTTTGGCCTTTTGGGACCTAACGGAGCTGGAAAAACCAGTACACTTACACTGGAGAGTCTGGAAGGGCTACGCACTCCCGATGGAGGTTCATTGAGAGTCATGGACGTCGACCCAGCTCATCAGTCGCACAAACTGCGCAACCTGATCGGTGTGCAGTTACAGACTTCAGGTCTGCCAGATAACATTAACCTCGATGAAGCGATGAAGTTCTTCTGTGCCTATCACGGTGTAGTCCCGCGCTATGATTTGCTGGACCGTTTTGGCCTGAAAGAAAAGAGGAGAATACAATATTATCAGCTATCTGCCGGTCAACAGCGTCGACTGGGGCTGGCCTTAGCGGTTGCCCACAATCCCCCTGTGCTCTTTCTTGATGAGCCTACTGCCGGCCTAGATGTTGCCTCGCGTATCGAACTGCACAATCTGTTGCGTGAACTACAAAAAGCGGGCACTACCACCATCCTCGCCACACATGACATGGCAGAAGCAAATGATATGGCGGGCCGCCTGGCGATTCTTTTGCACGGCAAAATCGCTGCTACTGGCACCCCGCTTGAGCTAACCGCAACCGGTGCGGGTTTTACCAAAGTATCCGTTCACACAAAAGGCTCCAGCCTATCTGATCCTAACCTCAGCTTCCCGGCTGTGAGTAAGCGCATAGTAAAAGATGAGTATGTCATTTACTACAGTACCGATATCGGCCCTACAGTTTCAGCTATTATTACCTACGTCGAAGCCCAAAAGGACACTCTGGTCGATTTGCGTGTAGAGCGGCCTTCTCTGGAAGATCGTTTTTTAGAAATCACCACCACCGGAGGTGCTCGATGAATGCTTTTTTAAATCACTTCTCATTCGAGTTTCGTACCGGTATCCGTAACAAGACATTACTTTTAATGAACTACCTGTTTCCCCTAGGATTCTATACTATGATGGGACTGCTCATGACCGGAATCAATCCCGCTTTTCGCGAGACAATGATCCCGGCGATGACTATCTTCGCCATCTTGGCAGCTACAATGCTGGGATTGCCCGATGGCTTGGTGACGGCCCGTGAAGCCGGTATTTTTCGCAGCTATAAGATTAATGGTGTGCCGGCCTTCTCGATCCTGGTCATCCCAGCCCTAACTACTATCTTGCATACAGCAGTGGTAACTATCATCATTTCCACCACGGCGCCCTTCTTTTTCGATGCTCCGTTACCTGTCAATTGGCTTGGCTTTATCGTAACATTATTTCTGATAGCCTTTGCCTGTGCCGGGCTCAGTGTGTTGATCGGCGTGGTTTCGGCCAGTTCGCGGATGACGGTGTTGTGGTCGCAGTTGATTTTTCTACCCTCGATGCTTTTGAGCGGAATGATGCTGCCCTATAGTATGCTGCCTGAGGCAATGAGTAAAATTGCTCAGCTCTTGCCAGCCACCCATGCTATGAATGCCTTTAGGGGATTAGCTCAGAATTTGACCGCCGATTTTAATCCAATAGGGTCACTCCTCATCCTGCTGGTAAGCGGAGTATTGGCGTTTGGACTGGCAATCTATCTCTTCAACTGGGATAGTCGTAACATGACACAGCGTGGTCATCCCCTGATGGCATTGCTGGTTTTACTACCATACGTCATCTGTATGCTCCTGCTATCATGACAGAAAAACAGGAAAAGCAGATAAATGATACTAGTTTGAACAATCAAGCCTTTTGGCATTTTGCTGAAGGGCTTTTTTTTCAAAAAGAAGGATTTTTAACAACTAATACAGTATATAAATAGTAGATTATTTCTACAAAAAATCATAGTTTTTCTTAATTTAAAAAAGTGTACTTGTAAATCCTGAACCTGAAAAAATTTACAATAGAAAGGTATAATGTAATGAAAAAAAACATAACTTGTTTGCTGTTAGTTACAATTATTATTAGCATTTTTTGTTTAAGTTTAATTGTAAGCTCTTCTCAAACAATCAATGTAAAAGATTATCTCAAAGATAAATTTCCCTCAATATTTAGCTTCCATCTTTCCTCTCTTGAGGATCTTGACTCATATGAAAAAGAATTTATTGATTTGTTAGAAAATTTACCAGAAGAAGAACAGGAATATTATGCCAAAGAAGTCTACAAAAATGGTTTTTCCCCGGAA
>DFAP01000079.1 GCA_002365855.1 Pelotomaculum sp. UBA3103
TCCTGGTTAACAGGCTAAATGGGGCAGTAAGCCGTTTTGCTGCGGCCCTGCTGTGAACCATATTAAGGGCATAAAGCAAAAAAAAAGATCCCGGTGCCTGTCTGTGTACCGTTAATTATTGAGCTGTTACAATTTAGCTATAGATGGCTAAGTAAAAAGTTTCATATACAAAGCGTAGTGATTTTTCAGGATCGAAGGCATACATATAGTATGTTGAGAGTCTGAAAAATCACTGCAACGCAGTAGATGGGACTTTTTACGACGCCATCAATTTTGGTAGAATTGTTAACCGCTACCTGACAAGTGTCACGACATAGGTAACCCTGTTTTAAGGGTAAAAAGTGTCACGACATCGGTTACCCAAGGCCATTTTATGTGCTCAATCTTTGGGCAGCCGGTACTCAAAAGCATGAACAATTTCATCTCCACAATACACTTGGAGCCGATGAATCTCCGTCACGATTACCGCCCGTACATACGAATACACAAGCTCTTTGGAAACCTCAAACTTTTCACCGAAGATATCAAGTTTCCGGTCACTGCGGATAAACCGGATGAGATGGATCGTTCCATCAGGAATATCACTGATCTGCGGCAGCTTGGTATTTGGTCCCAACGTTATGGGTTTGTAATCTTCCTGTGCAATGACCTCCATCGGCGTCTTCCCTTTCAGGCAGCTGTAGCGATGGTGTATGTTATGAAATCGCTGAAAATGCTTGCTCTGTCTTTTCAGCGCCGCATAACTGGGAAACCATTGCCTGCGAAAGAACCTTTTATTGTACGTATCGTTAAAGCTCTCTACAACACTGTTGCGCCAGGGTTCCCTAACCGGAATGAACACTGGCTGTATGCCGTAGTGTAAACACAGCTTTAAAACAATCCCCAGTGATCGAGGATAGCGGTTACTGCCGCGAAAGCTGAGCTCATTATCAAACTGTAGAAAATCAGGCATTCCCATGGTCTTCCAGCATTTCAATAAACTGGAAGCGACCTGATTATCCGCTTTCGTTCTTTGAGATTCTATATATACCTGATGGCTGTAAAGATCGATCACGTTCAGGGAATAAAACCTGCCGTCGCCCTTGATATACCGGGGGCCGACAAAATCCATCTGGTGTATGTTGTTGCAACATAGCGCCTCTCGAAAGTACGGATACTCAACACCTTTGGGCACATATACAGTTTTTTTTAACGAGGCCTTCTTGCTTTATGATACGGGTTATCGTTCTGTCAGATGGAAAATTTACCCCCAGTTTCGTCAGTTCCCATTTGATGGCTGAAACACCTACTTGAGCATAGCGTTGCGATTCCAAGCGCTTCCTCGTTGAAACAATACGCTCTTTTTCTTCTCCTTTCGTTTCATTCGGTTGCGTTAACGGTGCCTTGGATCTGTCCTTGTACCAATCCTTCCCCTCTGTTTTGTATCGCTTCAACCACTTGAAAAACCACTTCTTTGAGCGGCTGATCTCTGTATATATTGCTTTTGGAACTTCTCCTCCTATGACGTGTCGAAGTATCGCTTGTTTCCTGAGTTCCTCTTCCATCGGTTATCTCCTTTCCAGTTTTTTTAAAGGAGATATATCATATAAAGAACCATCGTTCAGGGTAACCTATGTTATGACACCAAAATGAGCCTTAAAAGTAACCTATGTCATGACACTTTTGGGTAACCTATGTTATGACATTTGGCAAATAATCCGGGCTTTCTGCAATTACGAGAAAAATAGAGTAATCAGGTTTTATGTGACGTAAGAGTTCAATAATTCGCCATGCCGCAGGCGTGTTTGATTATTGAGCTCTTACTATGTGACTGAATGGTATTTAAGGATCACGCCATGAAAAACAGATTTGTTTACAAGATCTTTGGAACATATCTTATTGTAGCGGCACTTGCCATGGCTGCTGTGGGATTTCATGCCGGAAGGCAGCTCAAAATCAAGATGCTGGAAAGGATTGAGAATGATCTGACGGTCTATGCCGGTATGATTAATCTCACATCTTCAAGATCAGAAATCAAAAAAAAGATTGTTTCTCTGGCAGGGTTATCAAATGCGAGGATTACCCTGATCGATTCTAGCGGGAAGGTCTTGGCGGACTCGGAAGCGCCGACCTCTGAAATGGACAACCACCTGAATCGCCCCGAAATACAGGAGGCAAGGGTTAAAGGGAAGGGCAAATCAACGCGCTTCAGCAAATCCCGTGGGATAGATACCCTGTATGTCGCTTTATCAGCGAAAGAAAAATCTGCAATAACCGGTTTTATCAGATTGGCACGTCCGCTTGTTGAAATCAGAAACTCTATACACGAACTAACCGCATTAATTTTTCAGTCATTTATCATCATAGGAGTCATCTCATTTTCCTTAGCATATATCTTTACCTCCATATTATTAAAGCCCATACAGAAAATGGAACGATACACCAGGGATCTGGAAGAGGGGGGAATTCCCCGAACTCTTATTATTGACTCAAAAGATGAAATTGGGCGGCTGGCCCAGAATATCAATTATATGGTCGCAAAATTAGATGGGAAGATACGGTATGCAAACGAAGAAAAGGGGAAATTGGAAGCGGCCTTTGCCAGTATGTCGGATGGAGTATTGGTCCTCAATAATTATGATAAAATCGAGACGTTAAATAACGCTTTCAAACACGTTTTCAAGATTCGACGCCGTGACATCATCGGCATGACACCCCTTGATGCATTCAGAAATATCGAATTGCAAAATATAATCGAATGTTTTAGGAAAACTGAAAAGTCTTTTTCGAGGAAAATAACGCTGGGTGTGAAAATCCCCATCATATTAGATGTCAATATCTCACCAGTTCACGGGTTGCCGCAAGGTGAAAAAAAGACGATGATTGTCTTTCATGATATTACACTCCTAAAGAAGCTGGAGAAAGTGCGTGTCGATTTTGTGGCCAATGTAACCCACGAAATAAAAACC
>DFAP01000145.1 GCA_002365855.1 Pelotomaculum sp. UBA3103
CCTACTTAAATTTTACACTGCCCTTAAATCCTCTTCTTGCCAAACCAGTTTAATAACAGGTTTTATTAATGGCTTAGCAATTATCAGAATGATTGCCGGTAAATATAACTTTGTCTAACCAAGTTTGGCGCTTTCAGGTACAGTCCTGGGGTCCCCGTTTGTCAGGGGCCTGCCCTAATTTTTTTTTGCAATAGTCACCAGCTTAGGTGACAGAATAAATAGACTTTTAAAGGAGAAAATAATATCTATGTTAAGGAGGGATTTTTTATGGACATCAGCCGGACTTTTGAAAATACCAGGGACATAATCAAGGGAATTGTACAAAAACCTGTGAGTTTACAGCATGAAACAGATCTAACGTCCGCCGAAATTGCAACCCTCTGGAACACATATATGTATTACAGCGCACTTTCTTGCATAATAAAGTATTCTAAAAATATTGCCCGTGATAATAACGACAGTGAATTAATGTCACTGCTGTCGCAGGGCTTAGAAAGTTTTGATACAAGATTAAAATGGATAGCAAATACTTTTAATAAAGAGGGGCTAACCATCCCCACAGGGTTTTCAGAAGAAGACGTTAATTTAGACGCGCCACAGCTGTATTCCACATCTTACCTCCTGTACTATACAAGAAATATGGTTAAGCTTGGCCTGAACGTCCACACCTTAAACATCAATATGTCCACACGTCCGGATGTCAGGGACTTTTTTTACGAAATTATTACTACAATACTGGAGATTAATAAAAAGGTTACTAATATTATGCTGGAAAGAGGTATCCTGCCAAGACATCCTACAATCAACGTGTCCGACAAGGTGGGGTTCACGCAAAAACCTAGCTTTTTAGCAGGGTTTATAGGAGACAGGCGCCCCCTCCTGGCTGTAGAAATAGCTCACCTATCTGAAATCATAGAGATGAACTATATTGGACGAGTCCTTTTAGCCGGTTTCAGCCAGGTTGCTAAATCGGACAGGGTTCGTGACTACATGAACAAAGGCGTCAAGATGGCCGATGATATTATAAAAACATTAACTTCCATATTAAAAGAAGAGAATATTACACCCCCTCTTCCCGGTGACGCTATTACTACAGATTCTAAAACGGCTCCATTCTCCGATAAACTTATCATGTTTCATATTCAGTTGCTGGGTGTTTCCGGGATTAGCATGTATAGCGCTGCTCTGGGCCACAGCTTGAGACACGATATAACTCAAAAGTATGCGCTTATTGCAGTTAACGCAGGAAGATATGCAGAAGAGGGCATAAAGATTATGATAGAAAACAGTTGGATGGAAGAACCGCCACAAATTGCAACCACCAGGTTAAACTAGTACATGGCAAGACAGTACCGGAGCAACAAAAAAAGAGAGCTTTTGCCCTCTTAATAAACCCTAAGTAGTAGTGGAGCGGAAGACGGGATTCGAACCCGCGACCCTCGCCTTGGCAAGGCGATGCTCTACCGCTGAGCTACTTCCGCACACATAATTATTTTACAACATCATGTGAAATTGTCAAGTATGGTGCCACGGGCCGGAATCGAACCAGCGACACGCGGATTTTCAGTCCGCTGCTCTACCAACTGAGCTACCGTGGCGGAAAAAATGGCGGAGCTGACGGGAGTCGAACCCGCGATCTCCTGCGTGACAGGCAGGCATGTTAGGCCACTACACCACAGCTCCATTTTGGCCCGTAATACCTCCTTTTTACCAAGGGCTGTATTACTGACAATGTATAGTATAACTAATCCTGGTCTTGAAGTCAAATGAATTTTTATAACGCAGTTAATACTTTCACTATCTTACTGAACGGCCAAAAGACAGGATCGTCTCCCGCACCAGCTTTGCGGCCAGAAGCGCCGTCCTTTCTGTAGGATCGCACAGCGGGCTTACCTCTACCAGGTCGAAACCTACCACATTCAGCTCGCCAAGCAGGCGGACAGCCTGCAGGATTTCTTTGACTGAACATCCGCCAGGCTCAGGAGTACCTGTGCCTGGAGCATAGGCCGGATCAACCACATCGATATCCAGTGAGACATATACCGGCCTTCCTTTTAACTGTGGGATACATTCACACAGTGGCTCAAGAACTCTGTTCAGGAATAGATTGGTATTAGCGCGGGCGTAATTGAACTCGTCTCTTGAGCCTGAACGAATGCCGAACTGAAAAAGGTTGGCCCCGCCTACCAGGTCAGTTACCCTACGCATAACAGTAGCATGTGAAAAACGTTCCCCCATGTATTCCTCTCTCATGTCCGCGTGAGCGTCGAAATGGATTACAGCCAAACCGTTTTGAAGTTTTGCCACTTCTTTAATTACTGCATAACTAATTAAATGTTCACCGCCCAGAACAAGGGGGAATTTGCCGCTGGCCAGGATATCTGAGGTCATCAGACTGATACGGCGCAGGTTCTCCTGAACCGCTCCAAATGGGAGGATTACATCACCCGCATCGTAATACCTATAGTCAGCGAGGTCCCGGTCGAGGTCAACGCTGAACTCCTCCAGGGTGTGTGATACCTGGCGGATTCTTTGAGGACCCTGTCGGGTGCCCGGTCTGAAGCTGACTGTAAGATCCATAGGCACACCCATCAGGACGATATCAGACTGTTCGTAATTGTCGTTACTGCCTAGAAACCCAGGGTACCTTTCTACAAGGCTGAGCATTTTTCCCCTCCGCTTTTGATTAATTCAGCTACTTCAGCAATTCTTTTACAAATGGAGGCAACACAAAACAGGTTCGGTGTATTTCAGGGCTGTAATACCTTGTGTCCATACGCGGGATTTTTAGAATGTCAACATCCAGAGGGTCGTACTTTTTTGAGCCCATCGTAAACGTCCACAGCCCACCCGGGTACGTTGGTACGTTAGCAAGGTAAAGCCGGGTTGTTGGGAAAATCCCGGCTATGTCCTGATACAGCCTGGGGATCAAATCCCGGTTAAAAAAAGGTGACTCTGTCTGCGCCACAAAGATGCCGTCTTCCTTTAGCGCATCAAAAATATCTTTATAAAAGGAGGCGCTAAAAAGCCCTTCCGCTGGTCCGACCGGATCTGTTGAGTCTACGATAATGATATCATAAGAATTTTTGTGCTCCCTTACGTGTTTGATCCCGTCATCCACCACTATCTGCACTTTGGGATGATCCATCGCAGAGCTTATCTCGGGAAGGAATTTCCTTGAAGCTTCGATAACCGCTGCATCTATTTCACAATGAATAATCTTTTCAATCGAAGGGTGTTTGACAACCTCTCTCACCACCCCACCGTCTCCTCCGCCTACAATAAGCACGTTCTTCGGCTCAGAATGAGTGTTTAAGGCCACGTGGGAGATCATTTCATGATATACAAACTCGTCAGTCACCGTAGTCTGGATCACATTGTCCAGCACCAGCATCCTTCCAAATTGGTCCGTATCGATGACCGCCAAGTGTTGAAACAGGGTTTTTTCTTCATGCAGCGTCTTCTTTACCCGGCAGGACAGTTTTAAGTCTTCTGTCTGCTGCTCTGTAAACCACAAACATAGCTTTGACTCCAATGTTCACGCCTCCGTAATAACAGTTTTTTAGTACCAGAGAGGTACTGCAGCCAGGGCACAGCCAACCTTTTCAACCCGGTGGTCGACAGAGGCTATTTTTATACCGTCCAATTCCATTCCTCTGGTTTCAAATGCTTCTTTGAGCATACTTTCAATAATCTTCTCTGCTTCTTCCCTGCTGCATTTTCCGGAGTACTCCATGATCACCCCGAAAGTGTCCTCGGAAAAACCCACACCAACAGCAGCGGCGATTAGTTCACCGGGGACATCACTGATAATATACCCATACGCTGTAGGCACAAGCGATCCGGGGGGAACCACCAGATCCGGGCAGTACTGTACACCCGGTGGCAGGATACTGGTTACCCGCATTAAATTCAAGTTTCCAATCCTGCCCTGCAACAGGGCGTTGTCAAAAGCGTTAAGTGGATTCTTACCCTCAGAGCTGCCCGCAGTAACAAAGAATTTCTTTGGGGTTGGAAGCATTTTTTAACCTCCTCGCTAGTCTAGCTGCAAACATACAATATTATATCAAAACTAATGAAAATGTTAACCCATGTTATGACCTTTTCACAAAATATTTATCCACAATATTAATCCGCCATTAAAGGGAAGAATAAGAAACTTCCCTCAGTGGCATGATAAAAGTCAAATAACAAAGGAGGAATTCACTTGCTTAAAACCGTAGTTGGCTTATTCGATTCACATGATCAGGCCGAAAAAGCTGTATCAGAACTCCGCGGCAGCGGTTTTCACGAGGAAATATCCATCCTTGCCGCTGATAAGAACAAAGCAGGGGCCAAGGCCGAAGATAAGCCCATGGCAGGCGGCGGCAGCGTAGCATCTGGTGTGACCACTGGCGGGGTCCTTGGTGGACTTGCCGGTCTTGGCTTAGGTGCAGGAGCGCTGGCTATCCCGGGTATCGGTCCGCTTATTGCCGCCGGCCCTATCGCAGGACTGCTCTCAGGAGCTTTCACGGGTGGGATCGCAGGTGGCCTGATCGACTGGGGCATCCCTGCCGAACGCGGAAAGTTCTATGAAGGGAAGGTCCGGGAGGGTAAAATCCTGACCTCCGTGCGTTCTGATGAAGCAAAAATAATGGATGCCGCAAGCATATTGCGCAAAAATGGAGCTAGAGATGTAGAAACACACTAACCTTTACGGGAGCAGCAGTACGTGTGGCGTAAATTTTCTTCATCGGTCTTTTGCGTCACACGTCGCCTCCCCCAGGCTCTCTCTCCTTTATACCTCGCTGCTCCGTGCAACATAACCTCCCTAAATGAAACATTTCCTCTCCCCAAAAACTTCAGAAAGAACATAACCTGCAAATAATAACTCCCGGTCTAACGGCATCCGTTGTAAAAAGTGTTCTGGCTCATTAAGGCCTACTCCCCTGATGCTAGGATTTACAAACTTGTTGGAGGATATTCCCAACATACCCAGAATTTATTATTTAATATCACAACAGGGGGAGACTACATGTTTAAACTAAAATTATTTACCATTATACTGCTACTATTTTTGCCGCTGATACTGTTAAGTCATTCAGGCGCCGCACCGGTGTTAGGAAGACTGGTGGGCTTGAGCGGCAACACCTTGGTATATGCCAGAAGCCAGGATGCACAGACCCTGGATCCTGCCCTGGCATATAGCAAGGTGTTGCCGCTCAAGCCC
>DFAP01000062.1 GCA_002365855.1 Pelotomaculum sp. UBA3103
TGAACTGCGAAAGTTGAGTATAGTAATTAAAAAGCCGCTTTTTCAAGCATGAGGCTGTATCAATGTTTTTAATAGTATTAGCTGTTAAAGTCACTTTAGCTGCACCTGCCTATTTAATACAAATATTTTTTTGTTGGACATGCTGTTTTATCTTTCCCAAAACTCCACCAATAGATATGTCCACTTGTTTCAGTTATGTTGATGAAACTATTGTGGTTCTATGACTAGTTTTACACGTACAATTTGATTGTCGGGGTCTAAAAATGTTATTTCCGCGCTATCGTCCCGAAGGCTTGTGATGTATTCATCACTGAAGGGAATAAAAAACATATTGTTTAACAACAGGCATTCTTTTTCTATTTTAACGGATACCCTGCTCAGGGGAAGGTCACCCGGCTGCCCGGCGCCGCTATCTACAGACATACTGATGTGAACATGACTTTTCCCCTCTAGCATTTTAACTATCGCTTCTTTCTTCATTCCCATTATCCAAGACTCCTTTTGCATTTATTCATTAAACTAATACTTGACGTGCCTGTCCGACTTGAGTAAAACACCTAAGGCAACAAACATATTTGCTTTTTCGCACGGTGACATGGCATGAGCATCGTTCCAGCAGTTGCGGCAGCTATCACCAATCGTTTCTGTATACCTAAAAAAAAGGCATTTTGGACAGGTGCATTTTGCAAAGTCATTGCAAATAGGAGTATATTCCACTTGTAACACCCCTGAAAGAGTTCCATCTTAAAATCTATTGTAACCTACAACCAGGTTTACGTCTTCTTTTTTGAGTAAAAAAATAGCCCGCCTAATGCGGGTAAAGGACTGAATCATTTGGCTTAATTCATAAACATATTTAATGGGCTAGGCAGTAACAAGTATATATGTTAATGGGGTACAATGACGCCCCTGTATTTGCCGCTGTAATTATCGTTCGCACTATCTGAGTCGTTGTCATGGAATTCATCGTCAATATAGTAATTCATACTATAGTCATAGCTATCAGAAGCGTACTGGGCGTCTCTTTTTTTCTTCTGGCTGCTGAAATGAAACAACAGGCTCCATGGTTCCATAAATCTAACAAGGCGGGGTGAATATCCCCATCTGATTAGTTGTTGCTGCAGTCTTTCAACTTGGCGCGGAAGCATATGGACACCTCCTAGTTCATTAGATCGGAATAATTATAACAGGTCTTTAGGTAGTTAAGCTATTTGACGCAAAAAAAATATATAAAAATAACCCGGCTCTCTTAATGCCGGGCATCTTAATGCTATGACATTCTTGTTACACCTTCGTCGTTTATTTTTTTTGACCCTTTCGTAACATAAGTCTTACAAGCGGTTGACATACAGTTTCCTGCCGCCGAGGCAGGGGTTAGTTTCTTGGCTATGTTGGCGTCGATGTGGTCAGGTTGTTCAATGGCAAAATTGTCCGTTGATACCAGGATCTCGTTGGCCACACACTTATTGCCCTGCTCATAGTAATGGCAGTCGCTTACGATACAGTGAATGTGCTGGTTCATAATCATCAACTCCTCGATGTATTTTATTGCATAATATATCTTTTACAAAACACTAAAATATTATGATAATATCCGATAATATTCTAATAGTAATCTTCAATGTAAAAATATAACAAATCCATAAGCAAATTTTATATTAAAAGGTTATCATAAAAAAGGAATTTATGATATATGATAGAAGATTATTATAAAATACCATATGATGGGAGGCTGGTGTAATGTTAGTCACTAAAAAGGCGCCGAATTTCAAAGCCAGGGCTTACTACAAAGGTAAGATAACAGATGTAAGCCTTGAAGATTACAAGGGACAGTGGGTTGTTCTGTGCTTTTACCCTGGTGATTTTACTTTTGTCTGACCCACTGAAATATCTCACATAGCCGTTGGCTATTCCACGCTCCAGTCACTTGATGTAGAGGCTCTATCGATTAGTGTAGACAGTGTTTTTTGTCATAAAATATGGAACGAAACAGAGCTTTCAAAGATGGTAGAAGGCGGCGTGCCATTTCCCATGCTCTCTGACCAAACAGGCAATATCGGCAGGTTATACGGAGTGTATGATGAGGAAGCCGGAGTTAATGTCAGAGGACGTTTCCTTATTGACCCGGACGGTGTTATTCAAGCTGCCGAGGTATTAAGCCCCCCAGTTGGAAGGAACCCCGAAGAGCTTATCAGGCAGGTTAAAGCATACCAACATCATCGGAAAACAGGAGAAGTCATGCCATCAGGCTGGGTTGAAGGCGGACAGACTTTGAAACCTTCAGCAGCACTGGCTGGTCATGTTTGGGAAGTTTGGCAGCCGCCTAAAAAGTAGAACAGGTAAGATCTCATGTCCAGCAAAATATAAAAAAAAAGAGGGGATGCGCTTTAAAGCGTCATCCCCTATTGTGCAGTTACTGCTGTTTTTGCTCGTGCTGCATCTTGTAAGGAGGCTCCTGTTGCTCAATATAGTTGACTCGCCCCTTTAGTGCTTTACAGATACCTTCCAGCTGCTGGTTAAAATCGTTAAACATTTTTTTAGCGTTTTGGTCATTAGTATCCAGGGCATACGTCTGCAGGTCGGCAGCAGCCCCTTCAAGAGTGGCAAGGGTTTGATGCATTTTTTCGCCGATAGTCATCCTGTTATCCTACCTCCTTAATGTTTTAAATCACTATTATTATCATTATCCACCTTAAATTATTTAATGCTATAAGAATTTACCAGTTAAGGGGCTCCCGATTAACGGCAGCCCCTCATTGGCTAATATTTTCCTTTTTTGAACAACTTATGCCACCACGGTATTTTAACTTGTTTCTCTGTCAGCATTGTCCTTGCTTGAATCTTGCGGATGGCGCGCATAATGTCTTTATCCCTTTCAATTATCCGTTTTTCCAAAAGCGATACACGCCTGTCAACGGTTTGTTCAACCATTTTTTGAGTTATATCGAAAAGGATCCTGGCGGTATAGATGTCGACAGTGGGAACAACCGCTTGTGAACAAGGAACCCCAGGCTCAATTTCATCTGGAATAACCGCTTGTTCCATAGGGTCCTCCTGAAGGCTGTTTCCGTTGGCTTTTGTAATACGCACTATTTCTCCCACATTGTTCCCTCCTCGTATATGAATATACTTGTTGATACAGATCTTTTCGGCATAAAAATGTCAAATCCTTCCAATTATTATCTGTATATTTAAATTTTGGTTATTTTGGCCGGCATAAAAAAATCCGGTTGTTACAACCGGATTGTTAATAACTGTTTCTTCCATATCAGCATTGATACATGTGCTATTGTGTTTGGTTAATCTCTGATTGGGGCAGCAGCACATTATTGCCGTCCGGCTTGACCATGCCGAGTTTATTTCTTGCCATTGTATCCAACATGTCCAGTGCTGTCAGCCTTTGAATTTCATTTTCAAGGCTATGATTTTCTAACCTTAGCAGTTTGTTCAGCTCGTTAATTTGCTTGCCGAGGATAACGGTCCGGGAATGATTAGAACTGAACATCACCCCAGTAATAAATATAATAAGAACCAGGATCAACAGCCTCAGCTTTGACCCTTTGAGCAGCAGATTAAACCAGCCTGATTCTTTTGGTCCAGATACCTGATCAACCAGCCAAAAAAGCCCTGCCTTATCCTGGGCCGCTATCAATTACCCAACCTCCCAACAGGTTTAGTGGAAGGACGTTCTGGAGAGGTACTAACAAATGTTATTTTATTCTAATTCTCTTTTAGTTGCAGGCAATCCTTCTCTATTTCTACAATATTATATAAGTTTTTTTATTAATATAAGATATATACTAAAACTTTAGTAAAATTGTAAAAATTGATCTATTTATATGGAGGATAAGTAAAATTTACGTCGAAATTTGGTAATCAATGGCAGGAGGGTGAGGGTGGGATATGAATTTAGAAGAAATGCATATTTCGCCTCGAGTGA
>DFAP01000048.1 GCA_002365855.1 Pelotomaculum sp. UBA3103
TCCATAGCCCCGGGCAGAAGCCGCCCTCCGGATATGCCCTCTCCCAGCCGGGTTGTAACCAGCCCGGTTTTTATTACCTTTATATTACCCCCCGCTATGTCGGCCACCAAAAGCCTGGTGGAATTTGTGCCGATATCTATGGCTGCGATGCGAAACATATAAACCTCCTATAAAAACTTAAAGCAATTCTCTTTAGAGAATTGCCTTTATTTCAACCTTTTATTTTCCTGCCGGAGAGCCGCGCCCTCCTCTTTTGGACTCGGTGCTGCGCTTTAAGACCTGCTGGCGCTCTTCACTATCTTTCATAAACCTGGCAAGCTTATCTTCAAATGAAGGCTCAAACCTCTTTTTACTGGGACGAGTTGAAGGTTTCGCCTGCTTTATTGACAGCCCGATCTTACCTTTTGGATCCACTGAAATCACTTTTACTGTGACCTTGTCGCTGACCTTTAAAAAATCGTGCACATCCTTGACGTAGACCTCGGCAATTTCCGAGATGTGCACCAATCCTGTCTCCCCTCCGGGCAGCTCGATAAATGCACCGAAATTTGTAATCCCGGTGACTACACCATCCAGGACGCTCCCCAGCTCTATTGGCATAACTGACAAAATTCCTCCTTAAATCAGCACAAAAACCTAGTGTAATTATATGCGAAGCCGCTAAAGAGTGTCAAGAAACATCTTTCTTTTTAATATTAACTTTAGTGGTTAATTACAACGTCAGGATCCGGAGATTGAATTGGTTCTAGCTGTGTACCCTCGGAAATAGGCACGACCCTTGTTTCGCCAGGCATAATAAGTCCAATTTTTTCACGCGCGGTTTTTTCAATATACGCTTCGCTTTGCACCAGCTGCAGCTCTTCGCGCAGGGAAGCGTTTTTTTGCTTGAGCTCCTGTACCTGCTGCTGGATACTGTTGACATCCCTCTGCATATTTGACAGCCTGCTGAACTGACTGCTGAATGAAACCGCCAGATAGCTTAGAAGCAGAACCACGATCAGTGTCGGCAGCTTGCTTCTGGTGAGGTTAAAGGATTTCCGCTGCCTGGCACGACCAGCCGGCGCAGGTTCCTGTGGCGGAGTGTAGATGGGTTCATACTCTCTTCTCAGCGGTTCGATCACTACTTCTCCTCCTCTCCTTCATCGATTCCAAACAGGGCCAGGTTTTGACCCGGGATAACGATAACCACCTCATAACCTTTGGACCTGGCGCGGCTGTACAATGTGGAGACCGTGCTCGGACTAAGGCCCAGCTGTTTTGCGATTCGATCGGTGGAGTACCCCATTTCCTTCAGCGTCACTACCTGCCGCTCCCGGAAACTGAGCCTTTCAGCACCCCTTATTTCAATTTTCACTGCCCGCCACTCCTGCTCTTCTCATGCGGATTGTCCACAAACTAAGTACAAAGTAACTACATACTTTCTACATAATAAAAAAGATCCCTTCTTATGGAAAGAATATTTTTTTTATTTTTTTTTTAATATTTTATTTGTTATAACAGAAAAGGCAGCCAGAAAATGATATCCCTGGACTGCCTTTCACTCAAACACAAAGATGTCAGCTACAAAGTCCACCGGCACGAAGCCACATTTTAGCGGGTCTTAAACCTCCAGTCTTCGCCGCTTATTCCATCAAAATCTTCGCCGCTTGTTTTGTCTTCCAGGTAACCGGCCCTGATCGTCACCTCAAACGTATCGCCACTGCTCAGGTAATTTTTCAGAGTGACAACCAGGGTATCGTAGTCAATTTCGACCCCGCGCAGTTCTAAATACCTGTCTTCGCTGACGTTGTACACCCTGACGGAGTTGAGCAGACTTTTGCCTGAGATAACCCGGATATCATTGTTAAACCTGGCCTCGAGCACCTTTGTGCTATCTCCGTCAACATTCCTGGCGCCGTTTGCGGGAGTTAACTCCTCCACGATTATAGCCTGGCCAGTGCTGAATTCCCACTGGCTCCCGCTGATACCTCTGAAATACCGCCCGGAAGATTTAGCCTCGATAACATTGCTCTTTATGGTCACTCTGTATGTTTTGTCACTTTCAAGGGTGTCTTCCAGCTCGATTGTCAGCACTCTTCCGTTTATATCAACCTCATCAATGTCAACATCCTCGCGGTCGGTTGCATTATAGATCCTGATCCCTTCCATGACGCTCTGCAGGTCATCAACAGCTCTGATCTCCTTATTGAACTTCACGACAAATTCGTCTGTATCTTCGTCTACATCACTGCTGCCGTTGGCAGGGTCAAGACTCACGATCTTCAACTCGCCTGAGATGTTGTCCTCATCCTGATCTGCCGGGTGTTCAGTCAAAATCCTGTATAAAACAGACGCTATTTCCGCCTTGGTAACAGGTTTATTGGGCTGAAAATACTTGCCCGGATACCCGACCATGTATTTGTGCTTATACATGAAACCAACATAGGGTATGGCATAAGCGGGCATCTCGTCCATATCCCTGAAAGTCAGCAGGTCGACGTCTTCATCAACTCCAATTGCCCTTACAGCCCAGACCGCCACCTCAAAACGTTTGGCCGGCTTCCAGCCGTTAAAATTCTCTGCTTCATTCTCATCAAGAATATCATTGTCTACAGCGAAGTCAAGACATTCCTCGAGCCTTTTTCCCCAGGAAAGGCCGGTTTCGTCCTCATAGCCCAATGACCTGCAGATCATCAGCAAGGCCTCATCTCTGGTGACAGGCTTATTGGGCTGGAATGTGAAGTCAGGGTAACCAGAGATAACCCCGTAACTGCACATGGTGAGTATGGACTGCTCAGCCCAGTGGGAGCTTATATCAGTCAGTTGAGCAGTTTTTCCTTTAGCCGGAGCCTTAAGCTTTCCGAGAGCCTTGCCCTTGCCCGGATCCGCAAATGATACGACAGCAGTCCCTAAAATCAGGAGCGCCGCTAAAACTAAAACAAGGATTCCTTTCCTTAACAAAGCGCACCAACCTCCTATAGGTATATATTGTTATATTTTCCATATCCCTCCTCTGCTTGTTATTTCTCCTATTTATATTATACGGTTTGTTGAACTTGTTTAGAGGGGTTGCCACAGATCAATATAAAATATTTTTCCCCTCAAGTTAATAAACATCTTCCGCTGGCAATACTATAGCTAGTTATCAAAAATCATAATTAACAACTTTAATAGGATTGTGAGGTTACCTACTGTGCAACGGAAAATGATAGCAGTCCTGACCTGTCTGTCCCTGGTGGCAGCGTTGA
This sequence comes from Pelotomaculum sp. UBA3103, assembly GCA_002365855.1. Taxonomy (GTDB): domain Bacteria; phylum Bacillota; class Desulfotomaculia; order Desulfotomaculales; family Pelotomaculaceae; genus UBA3103. The sequence goes on from DFAP01000048.1 coordinate 3,228, forward strand.
CGCTGGCCCTGACCCTGAAGCTTAACGCGCAGGAAAAAACCTACGCAGCCAGCGGGCTGATCCGGCTTCATGTAGTCGCCAACAGCGACAGCCCCGCCGACCAGGAAATGAAAAGAGCGGTGAGGGATGACATCATCAACGCTATAGCCCCGGCATTTCTTGAAACCGGCGACATCGATTCGGCAAGGGACGTAGCCCTGGCCAACCTGAACAGGATCCAGGATATTGCTTCGAACAGGATAACGGCTGAAGGAAAGGATTATCCCGTCAAAGTTGAGCTCAACAGCTTTGCTTTTCCCACCAAGCATTACGGCCCTTTCGTGCTCCCCGCAGGTGACTACGAGGCCGTGCGCGTGCTCATAGGCGCCGGCGGCGGAGCCAACTGGTGGTGCGTCCTCTTCCCGCCGCTTTGTTTCGTGGATATAACAAAAACCCCGGCGGCCGAACAGAACGGCAGCCCGGCTCAGGCTCAAAGCATTGCGGAGAAAACAGCAGCAGGCACAGGCGGTGACCTCGCAGTTTCATTAACAAACGCCCGCTCCGCTTCTGATGAAAATGCCTCGGAGTCCTTAAAAACAGTATCCCGGGTGGAATACCGCTTTAAAATACTTGATCTGATTAAAGCGTACTGGACACGCTGTTAATTTCCCCTTTTGAAAACTTATCAAAATAAACGTTAGTAAATACCGGAGGAATAAGATCTGGTATTTTTCTTTATTTTACCAGCACCCGGGGTAAAACCGTCACAAAAGCACCCAGATAACCATAGTATGAGAAATAATGGTAACAGAGGAGGTAGTTACATGCGCAGAAAAAATACCCATACCCGGGACAACAGCCAGTCTGTTGGCGCAGGTAAGGAAAACAATAAGGAACTCCCTGTGGAAGAGATGCTATGGGGAGATTTAGCGGACATCAAGGCCCTGGGGCTTTACCCTCCGCCCCGCCTGGCCCAGGCTTATGTACTCTGGCAGAAGTACGGTAAGACCTTCAGCCCGGCTGAAGCCCTGGAAAAAGGCACGCTTTTCCCGGAACTTTACAGCCCGTATCCCTATTGATAAGGAGGTCGAAATTGAATGGATGAAAGACAGTTGATGCTCAAGGAAATACAGCAACTGGAGTTTGTGGCCGTCGAACTGAACCTGTTTTTGGACACACACCCGCAGGACCAGGCGGCGCTAAGACACTTCTATGCCGTTCGTGACAAGCTTTTAGCCGCGGTAAAGCGGTATGAACAAATCTACGGACCCCTGACGGTGGTCGGATTTACTCCTAAAACGTGCCCCTGGCAGTGGATTGAAGGCCCCTGGCCCTGGGAAATTGAATACGTTTAAGAAAGGACCAAAAAACCATGTGGATATATGAAAAAAAACTGGAATACCCGGTGCGGGTTTTTAAAAATGATATCGGTATGGCCAAGTACCTGATGGCCCAATACGGCGGACCGGATAGTGAGCTTTCAGCAGCTGTCAGGTATCTTACTCAAAGATATACCATGCCTACCAATAAGGGCAAAGGGCTGCTTACTGATATAG
>DFAP01000138.1 GCA_002365855.1 Pelotomaculum sp. UBA3103
GCCTCCGACCCTACCCCCTGTGTCTTCCCTGTGACACATAAGAGCCGTCCCCCTGTGTCCCTTTTTATGCCTGCCTTGAAGTTTGCTTACAGGCAGGTTTTTCGATCCTCTCGTAGAATAATCTAATAAAGGAATGTTTTTCCGGAATATTTTGGGTTATACTAGTAAGGGCCATTACCCTTTGAAAGGACATGACCGGATGGATCTATTAGATCAAATTTTGCCCCAGGTAAGAAAGCCTGCCCGCTACGCGGGGGGTGAGTGGAATTCCGTGCGCAAGGAATGGAACAAGGTTGGTTTGAAGCTGGCCTTTGCTTTTCCCGATGTCTACGAGGTCGGCATGTCTCATCTCGGACTTCAGATTCTATACGGGATAGTAAACAGCCGTCCGGACACCTTGATGGAGAGGGTATTTGCCCCGTGGCCGGACATGGAGAAAAAAATGAGGGAGCATAGTCTTTCTCTTTTTACACTGGAATCGCGCCGTCCGGTACGGGACTTTGATGTGCTGGCGTTTACCCTTCAATACGAGATGAGCTTTACCAACGTACTATATATGATGGATCTGGCCGGCATCCCCTTGAAATCTGACCAGAGGGACGAAGGATATCCCCTGGTAATAGCCGGGGGGCCTTGTGCCTTCAATCCTGAACCAATGGCCGAATTCATTGACCTGTTCGTGATTGGTGAGGGCGAGGAAGTCATACAGGATATGTTGGATGTCTTGCTGGAGGCTAAGAGGGGTAATATATCGAGGAAGAGTCTATTGAGCGATATGTCCAGGGTTCCCGGCGTTTATGTGCCATCCCTGTATAAAGCTGATTATCGGGATGGTTTTTTTTCTGGTGTCAGCCCTCTAAATGAGGGTACTCCGGATAGAGTTATAAAAAGATTTGTCAGGGATATTGACCTGGCGCCGTTTCCGACCAGGCCGGTGGTCCCTTCCACGGAAGCAGTGCACGATCGCATAATGATCGAAGTATTAAGGGGCTGTACGAGGGGTTGCCGCTTTTGCCAGGCGGGTATGATCTATCGGCCGGTGCGCGAAAAAACCCCCGGCACTATTATGCGTCAGGCTGAAGAACTGATAGGGAATACCGGTTATGATGAAATATCGCTTACCTCCCTGAGCACAAGTGATTATACCCCGGTGCGAGGGGTAATCAAGTCATTGATGGATAAACATGCAGAACGGGGAGTGGGTGTTTCCCTGCCATCCCTCCGGGTAGATCAATTTTCTGTAGACCTGGCCAAGGAAGTTCAGCGAGTGCGGCGCTCCAGTCTAACATTTGCTCCCGAGGCAGGATCGCAGCGTCTTAGGGATGTTATTAACAAGGGTGTCACGGAAGAAGACCTGCTGGAAACGACGGGGTCCGCTTTCCGCGAGGGATGGCAGGCAGTTAAACTTTATTTTATGATTGGTCTGCCCACAGAAACACCTGAAGATCTCGATGAGATTATCCGGTTGGCTAAAATGGTGCTTTCACTGGGCCGGAAGGCCGGCGTGCCGCGCGGCCGGCTCAGGGTAACAATAAGCGCTTCCTCATTTGTGCCCAAGGCTCATACTGCTTTTCAATGGGAGCCGCAGGTGGCGCAGGCGGCGCTGAAACAGAAGCAGTCGTACTTGTCTGAAAACCTGCGGGAGCGAGGGCTGGTTTTTAACTACCACGATGCCGGGTTAAGCTATATTGAAGCAGTATTCGCCAGGGGCGACCGGCGGCTCGGCGAGGTTCTTGTAAAGGCTTATGAACTAGGTTGCAAGTTTGACGCCTGGTCGGAATACTTCCATCTGGAACGCTGGCTGGAGGCCTTCCGCAAAGCAGGTATTGACCCCGACGAATATGCCTACCGTAGATATGCCTACGATGAACCGCTGCCATGGGATCACATTGACTGCGGGGTTTCTAAACAATATCTGGCCCGTGAACACAAGCGGGCGCTGGCAGGTTTGACTACAGACGACTGCCGTGAGGGTTCTTGTCCCGGATGCGGGCTTTGCCCTGGTTTTGAGACTGAGCCCTTTTACGCAAGGAGTGAGCACATTGCCGAGGTATAGGATGTTATATGCCAAGGAAGGGCCTTCCAGGTATATATCTCACCTGGACCTGCTTAGAGCTTTTGAGCGCTCGGCCAGGCGGGCGGGTTTGCCCCTTGCTTTTACCCAGGGATTTAACCCGCACCCAAAAGTGGCATTTGCCGCGCCACTGGGGGTAGGTACGGCCGGTGAAGCGGAATACGCCGATCTAGAGCTTGCTGCCGATGTCCCTGCGGGTGAGGTTCTTAGCGCGCTCTCGGGCGCCATGCCGGAGGGCCTGCGCTTGATCGAGGTAAGGTCTGTGCCGGAGGCGCTGCAGTCTTTGATGGCCATGGTAGACCGGGCCACCTACCGTGTCGAGGGCAAACTTGCACACCAGGTCAGCATTGAAGAACTTGACAAAGCTATAACTACATTTTTGTCTGCCCGGGAAATACTGGTGAAGCGTCAGAGCAAGACCGGGGAAAAGCGGGTGCAGGATATCAAACCATTTATTTTTGCCATGTCGGGCAGGATAAATGGTGATATAATGTTGCTGGAAGCAGAATTGAAAACAGGTAGCAGAGGCAACGTCAGGATTGAAGAATTGCTCACAGCCTTTGAAGAGAGCAGCCGCCTGCCTGTGCAGGGGAGCTATACTTTTTGCCGGACAGGCTTATATTCAGTTTTGGATAACGAGAAAAGAACATTATGGTGACGAATAATTTTTGTCATATAGAGAGGTAAGGTTTTATGCTAAAGGAAATAGTTGTTAATGTAGGGGAAGAGGAAACCAGGGTCGCTTTATTGGAAGATACGGTCCCTGTTGAAATTTATATTGAAAGATCGGTAAATCAGCGCCTTGTAGGCAATATTTTTAAGGGACGTGTTGAAAACGTTTTGCCTGGAATGCAGGCGGCCTTTGTAAATATCGGCTTGGAAAAAAACGCTTTTTTATACGTTGAAGATGCGCTGCCTGCCAGTACGCCTGAGGGAAACGGGTTGTCCGGTTCAGTACTTGGCTCAAATATTTGCGATATATTAAAACAGGGACAGGAAATCATAGTGCAAATAGTCAAAGAGCCTATTGGCACCAAGGGTCCTAGGGTTACCACGCATATCACCCTGCCTGGCCGCTATCTGGTACTGATGCCCACTGTGGATTATATCGGCATATCCCGGCGGATCGATTCAGAGAAGGAACGGGAACGATTAAAGGACCTGGCTTCGAGGGTAAAACCGAATGGTATGGGGGTTATTGTCAGGACCGTGGCGGAAGGTGTGGAAGAGGAAGAAATGCGCCAGGACATTACGCTGCTGGTCAAATTGTGGCGTAAAATTCTGAGCAGGGCCGCACATGGTACGGTGCCCAACGTTGTTCACCGCGATCTTGAACTGGTACAGAGAATTTTACGTGATATTTTTACCGAGGATGTCGACCGCCTGATTCTTGACTCCCACTATGAATATGAAAAGGTTTTAGACCTGCTGGATATTGTGGATCCCCGTCTAAAGGTAAAAGTTTTTCTGGAGGAGAGGGAAAATCTTTTTGAAGAATACGGCATCGAGCAGGAAATAGAAAAGGCTCTAAAGCAAAAAGTCTGGTTGAAATGCGGCGGCTACCTGGTCATCGACCAGGCAGAGGCACTGACAATCGTGGATGTTAATACAGGAAAGTATGTCGGGACCACCAACCTGGAAGACACTGTCCTCAAAACTAACCTGGATGCAGCAAAAGAATTAGCCCGTCAGCTTCGCCTGCGTAAAATCGGCGGGATAGTTATCGTTGATTTTATTGACATGACGCAAGAAGCCCATCGCAATGAGGTATTGCAGGTGCTGGAAGAAGAGATCAAGAAGGATAAAACAAAGACCAATGTTTTGGGGATTACTCAGCTCGGACTGGTAGAGATGACTCGTAAAAAAGTACGTCCAAGCCTGGCCGAGGTACTTCAAAAGCCTTGCCCCTATTGCGAGGGCAGGGGAAAGGTGATGTCAGAGGAAACGCTGGGTATTCATTTCAAGAACCAGATATACAATATGGCCCGGCAGACTTCCGCCCAGACTATACTGGTGGAGGCTCACCCGGTAGTTGCGGCAAGGCTAATCGGTAGTGGTGGTATCAGTCTGCGGGATCTGGAAAGCAAAACAGGCAAAAGCCTCTATATCCGGGGTTCGACTAACCACCATATAGAGTGTGTGACCATTCGTCCTTTGCAGGACAATGAGGAAATCAAGGCCAATACCCTTCCAGTTAAGCCCGGTGAGGTGCTGGAGGTTAGAGTCGAAGAGCCTCATGTAACCAATTTTCACGATGGTATCGCCAGGGTTAACGGGTTTATCCTGGATATCGAGGGTGGCGGCGCCCTGGTGGGAGAAACCATTCCAGTGGAAGTTAGCAAGGTGTACCGTACTTACGCCAAGGCACGCCCAGTCAAAATCTAGCCCGTTAAAATGATACACTGTAAAGCGAGTTTAAATACTTATAGAAGTGCTGTAAATACTGGCCAGTCTTGTTAATCCTGTCAAACTATAAGCTTAACCGATCTTGACAAAACGGTTGTTTATGTTAAAATACTATATTGTAGGTGTTTACACCATTTCAGACACCGCTCGGGGAAGGTTATAAATAGGGTATTAATATAACACCCTTGCCTGTTTCCGGCGAGTCCCAAAATCTATGGGGGGTTAAATACAATGTACGCGATTATTGAGACGGGCGGGAAACAGTTCCGTGTTAAAGAGGGCGACACCATTTATATCGAAAAGCTGCCTGCCCAAGCCGGTGAAACGGTAGAAGTAAACAGGGTTTTGGCGGTGATTAAAGGCGGCGAACTCAAGGTAGGCAACCCGCTGATTGAAGGCGCCAGTGTTACTTTAAAAGTGGAGCGGCATGGTAAAGGCAAAAAGATTATTGTATTCAAGTACAAGGCCAAAAAGAATTACCGGCGCAAGCAGGGTCACCGTCAGCCTTTCACACAGGCCACGGTAGAAAAAATACAGGCTTAAGCATATTTAAAAGCAAGTATGTGAGGTGAATGATTATGGCACATAAGAAAGGTGTAGGTAGTTCCAGGAACGGACGCGACTCCCAACCAAAAATGCTGGGAGTAAAGAGAGCTGACGGCCAGGTTGTGCTGGCGGGCGGTATCCTGGTGCGGCAGCGCGGAACAAAAATCCATCCGGGCCGGAATGTAGGCAAAGGTGGAGATGATACTCTTTTTGCAAAGGTTGACGGCATAGTCACCTTTGAAAGAAAGGGACGGGATAAAAAAACGGTTAGCGTTATACCTCAAGAGGCAATAGTATAAAAAACAGGCGGTCCAGAAATGGACCGTTTTTTTTGTT
>DFAP01000044.1 GCA_002365855.1 Pelotomaculum sp. UBA3103
GGTTAATTGAAAATGTAAATTCCAGTTTGCAAAAGTAAATTCCACAGAGCTGGTTTGGTTGAAAAAGTCCGTGTTTGCATGCTTTTAAGCAGGTTTATTCCTAGGGAAATTTAAGGGGTTTTGGTGTTAAAAGGATAAAATGCAGCTAAAAGAAGCGATACTGAGCCTATTTTAGGGTATAATTAACCAGGTGTGAAATATTAGCTAACCTTTTGCAAGAGTAAATTCCACCCCTTTAAAGACAAGTAACTTTGGAGTTATGGCGGGTGGTGCCTCTTGTCATAAGAAAACTATTTTTTAAGGAGGGATGGGCGAAGGGTAACCTTATCTGGTGGGATAAGTTTTGCGCCCATTCTTCTTAAAAAATCCTCCCCATAGAGGGAAGCAAAAACTTTATAAGGAGTTTTATCTCCAAGGTTCGGTCTCCCATAGGAGTTGATATGGTTCATAGTAAGGGTTATGTCTTCTTGTGTGAAAGAGTCAAGAGAGGTTCCTTTAGGGATGATGCGCCGGATTAATGTATGGTTGTTTTCGGCAGCTCCTTTCTGATAAGGAGCTTGTGGATCGCAGTAAAAGACACGAGTTCTCCGGCTGCCATGCAGATCCGTCTCAATGGCAGAGGGGTTGGAAAATTCACTGCCATTGTCTCCAAGCAGCACCTGGAATAGTCCACAAAAAATATCAGGGCTCAGGTCCAGACAAAGCCGATTGAAGATATCGATAACAGACTGGGATGTATTGGCATCCCTGATAAAGGCAAGCATTAACTGTGGTATGGTAAAATGCAGCGTAAGCAACACCTTGCCGCCTTTCCTTCCCTCCAATGAGTCCATTTCCACGATGGGAAGGCCCGGGCTCTCGGCCATGAACAGAAGGAAGTCCTGATAAGAGCGGCCGATACGGCATTTTTTATCCACCTTAAAATGATCCCTCTTCTTTTTCCGTCTTCCCATGCGTACTACACGGGGCATGTCAATGTTTTTGGCGGCAAAGATGCCACTATCCACGTAATTGTAAAGGGAACGTTCATTGAGCATGATTTCATCAGCATGGTTAACACATATGTGGTGGAGTGACTGGCCTTTCATAAGGAGAGGGCTGATAAGGGAATCCAGTCTCAAAGCCTCCTCCTCGGTAAGCTGTATACCCTGGCGGGATTCAGAACGGACTGCCTCATATTCCCTTTGTGCATAGATTGCAGAGTATATCCTTTTTTCCAATGTGCAGGATCTTTTATCATCACAAGCATTACAGACATAGGGAGGCTTTGAAAGTCTAGAACATATTTGCTGATGATAATCCGGGCAGAGGGCTGAGCAGGGATGAGCATTGCAGAAGCAGCAGTAGCGGTTGCACTTACGGTTGCCGCAAAGATGTCGGGCAGTGCAGTCCTTTCGAATCAGACAGTCATTAAAGGATCTCCCGTAGCAGCCGGTCTTTCTAAACTGGATATGGTTCCTTATTTCCTTCGCAATAGTGGTTGGGTCCTTGCCAAGCTCACGACCAATGCTCTTAAAAGAGTCTTTTCTAATTAACCTTTGTTCAATGATGTTTCTCTCTTCCTGGGTCAGATGTCTGTTCTTTTTCATATGTACCTCCTAAGAGGCACCACCTCAGACATCATAACTCTATGCAAAACTAAATTCCATCATTGATTTTGAAAAAGTTATTTCTACATCAGGTACCTTCAGGGGTGGAATTTAATTTTTCAAATAAGGCTTTAAAACAGCGGTAAAATAAAAGAGGTTAATATTTGACAGCTGGTAAATGATACTATATAATGTCCCCATAAACTTAATAACGGAGGTATCCAAATGGCCTTTATAGTTTACAAGCTGCGGGGAGAAAGGGTAGGGAAGGTCCCTCTGGTGACACTTTCTAAAAATTCTATTGTTCTGAATAAAATAGCGCGTGAAAAGTTAAAAGCAGATAAGGTGGAGCTAGCTTTTGACAATGATTCAAACACACTGAGGATCACCCCCTCAGGAGAAGGCCAGACAGTTAAGAAAACCAAGGTTTTTGCAAGAGGCTTCTTCAACCATTTTAATATTGAAAAAAAAGGGAAGTTTAATGCAATATTTGATGATAAGGAAAACGCCCTTTTCGTTAGTTTGGACAAAGAAAACCTGCACTAAGTGCAGGTTTTCTTTGTTTCAACGCAGTTTTGACTGTACGCTTTGGATGACACGAACCATATTTTCTGTCATATACAGGTGCTTGCTGTCAAAACCGATATATTTACAGCCGTCGACCTCCGGTATTCTTTTCCCCTTTTTGTCACGAAAAAAGGATCTACAGGTCATATCCACGGTATTGGGCAGCGCTTTATCCACTAATAAAAAGAGGTGCAGATCCTTCCCCCTGTAATACTCAAAAACACCCAGGTCGACCAGTCTTTCCTGCCCGATCACCAGCCCGGTTTCTTCCTCCACCTCCCTGATACAAGCTGTAACCGGATCTTCAGCAGCGTCAACCAGGCCTTTTGGTATGTCGTAATGGTTCCTGCCCGTTACATGACAAACTAAAAATTTATCACCGTCAGTTAGTATCAATCCTGCGGACATCTTCTTCATAATAATTCAGTGACCAATTTCATGCTTGAGAATTTCTTCGATTCGTTTTTCGATAGTGTCTAAATCAAGGCCGGCTTCCTTATTAATGCTTTTTCTAAGCATTGGCCCAATTTGTTTAATATCATCTACAATATCCTGTAGCAGTTCGAAGGCTACGCTAGCTTCCATAACCTCTCGCGGAATTGCTACAATATTAGCTACAATCGAGGCCTCGGTCCTTGAAGCTATCAGGGGTTCTTTTATTTCTTCAACATAGACTTTAGTGCGTCGCCGGGGCCCACGGTCGTCCTCGATAGGCTCTAATACAACAACCTTATCTGAACGCACGTATTTGCCGTACCCTAAAGGAACAATTACATTTTCCCTGATTTCCATGGACAAGTCTCCTGTTTTTTAAGTGTATCTTTTTTTTAGTTTCTCCAGCAGGTTGCCCGTTATTCCTTAAGCTTATTGTTCCCCAAGCTTACTCTATGTGCCTTCAACAGGAGCATTAGAACATTTAAGTGGTTTTAAGCTTTGATGTAAAGTAATGAGTGGCATAAACTGCAGCCAGCGGATTATGTCCCGTCGCCCGGTCTTTTACTGCCAGGACTGTAATTGGAGCGTCTGAATATTTAATAAAGAGACTGTCATGCCCGACACAAAGACCAAGAAGAACGTTGAGGTCTGGTTTCGCTTTGTTTAGAAGCATAGCCTGAACTACAGGGTTGCACATGCCTTCAAACCTGCCCGGCCGTACTTTTTCATCATCTTTGAGTCCCAGTTCTTCCTTGGGTCTTGAACCGGTTTTGCACATGACCGAGGCTACCTCAAATCCCTCGCTTTCAAATATCTTAGTTACTTCAAGCGCTTCCCGGCGCAGGCCAACGCAAAACGAAAGGCCGAGCTTTTTAAAACCTGCCATTTTGGAAAATTCCATAATCTCCCGAACTCTGGGCCAGACACCGTAGCCCGACGCCTCCACCCGCGCCGATAGGCAGGCCAGTTTACCGGCTGACTCACGGTAGGCGGATGCTGCTTCTTCGTATATCTCACCATAAATTCTCATGGGACATTTTGGCGGCAGGTTGTCCAGGTCATTCTGATAACACGAATACAAGCCGCATTTAGCACAATTCAAATACATGTTCCACGCTCCTTTTTGAGTAATGTTTTATTAATTAACCGGATTTCCAGGCCAATCCATATGCTGGGTTTGATCAAGTAATCCATGAAATAATTCTTTCGTCAAAGGCTTCCTGTTTTCCATTAAAATCCAGCCTTTACTCCTTGAATATAAAAAGCTAAAGGTTTTTCTGGCAGTTATCATGTTTACACATCCTATAGCGCCTATGGCGAACCTTCCGATAGGCCTAATCTCAACCAGGTAGTTTTCCGCAGTAATTAGCAGCATAGGCGCATGGTATTTCCCTATGTGCTGCTCATTTTGTTCTGTTGTCTGTTCGATAACAAATGGAATGATTACCTGCCGGGGGTCAGCTTCCCATTGTTTGATCTTTTCCACCGTCCACAGCTTAAACTGCTTTACAAGTTCAATAAGGGCTGAAATCCAATCTTCCTTGATTTTCTGATTTTCTGTCATTTCCTCTTCCTTGTTTGGCAAATTTTACGCCCCCCTGCTAGTACTATTTATTACTGATTCAAAAACTAGTTTTTGTTTTAATAAGTGAACACCTGTACGCTTATGAGCTATTGTCCAAAATTATTATAGGCTAACAGCCAGTTAGGCGCAACAAATTTTTAAGATATAAACACCATAAAAGCCCGTAAACTAGTGCGAGGGACTTTTTTGCCCGGATGCAAAAATTGAAACCTGCCTGCCATGATAACCTATTCTTTTGATATTGAGTTTAAAAAACAATATAAGTATGCAGGTATTTGTTATAAACAAAGTATTGTTCACCACAATTATCACATACCCCGCGGGGACATCTTCTAGTAGTGAAGGGGTCAGGCTTGCTTGTTGCATTAGTAAAGGATTGTTGTTTAAGTGCAATAATGCAAGCCTGACCCCTTCACTACTTAAGTAACCAAGCAGCGTTAATAAAAAGGGGGAAAAACAAAAGTAAAATAATTAACAAACCATTAGAGCCGGATTGTATTACTACAATTATGCGGTTTTGACAAAAAACCGGATAGCCTATTTTTTTTGTAAAATCCATTTAATGTTGAAAGTAGGGCAGGTCGAGTAATTATAATATTGGTATAAAATGGCGCAAATTGTTTTCCACATGAATACTATTAATATAGCACCAATAGTATGAAAGGGTGATAATATTGCAGCATATACCACGGATTAACATCGTTGCCATACCAACAGATACTCTTTTTTCTCTTGCACGAATTTTTAGTGTATTAACCATAGAGGAGATTCTGGCGCTTAACCCTGGAATTGTTGACCCTAATGTCATTTTTCCCGGTCAGATTATCAACGTGCCTCTAAGTTAAATACGGCAAACCGTCACCGACTTTATACATTATTCAGAACAAGAAGTTGTTATTGTCGCACCTGCAAACCCTCCACTAGAAAAAATTACTCGCCCAATAAACATTATGAACATTTGTTCTTGTCAATTTTTTTTATTGCTTCTAGGTCGTCCCGCACCGTATGGGCGCTGATTTTTACGTATCTTCCCATGTATTAGGCAAAAGATGTTGCTGATTGGGTTATGTTCAACCGTGAAGCTTTGGAAACTCTTCTATTGACATAAGCATATTGTGAATAAATACAAATAAGGAGTGTCTATTGTGAATCAAGAAGGCAACAGGAACGACAAATTTCCTGATTTAATCCCGCTTAGATTTATGAGCAATTATTGCAATATAGATACCCGATGCAGGTTGATAATCACGGTTAAAAACCAGGGATTTGCCGTGGCGCCTCCTTCCACCAGTAGAGTGGAGTTTAATCAAGTTGAAGATGGAATCGTAGATATTCCGACACCAAGTATTCCTCCCTTAAAACAGGTTGACTTAGAACCAGTAGCGATACCGGTAACAAATACCGGAAATGCGCTCTTTACTATCACTGTGAACGCTAAAAAAGAGATAGTGGAATCCGACTATAAAAATAATTCTGTGAACGGTATTTGTATAAAATCGCCGCAATGCCCATATCCCTTGAATACCAAAGATTTATAGTTAAAGGAGAAAGATGATGCATACAAACATTTCGGCGGCTTATGCAAATATTGTAGGAGGACCATTACAACCCCAAATAAGAGGTGTCATTGACTTTTATGATGTTCGTGGAGGCACCTGGGTGTGCGTAGAAGTGTATGGACTGCCTCCTTACCAACCAGCCACTAACGGCCGGAATCCCATTGGTCCTCACGGTTTTCATATTCATGAATTTGGTGATTGCCAGGTTGGTGACCCCTTTGATCCTTTCCAAGCCGCAGGAGAACATTGGGACCCTACAAACCAACCCCATGGAAACCACGCAGGAGATTTCCCTGTTTTGTTCTCAAACAACGGTTACTCAAAAATGTGTTTCTTTACTAACGCTTTTAAGCCTTACCAGGTCGTCGGCAAATCAATTATCATTCATTTAAACCCTGATGATTACCGAACCCAGCCGGCAGGTGACTCAGGGAAAAGGTTGGCTTGTGGAGTAATAATGAAAACCTGATTTGAATGTCATCTTGTTCTATGGGCGGAAGTTCGTCAACCAACCAAATTCACCGGACAAAGATATCTTTTCGCACAGTGTTACAATCACCACCCTCCGTCTCGAACTTGGACAAACTTACTTAAACCTGGTCACCCCTAAACTGCTCGTCTCGATCAACCTACAGCTTTTCACCACAAACCAAAATAAAGAATATAATATAACATATTTTTCCATTATCAAAGAGGACGTGGTGCAGATGATTAAACCTTCCAGAAAAATTTTAATAGCAGGTTCAATCCATACTCTTGAAATTTTTGAATCTGGAACAGGTGATTTAATATTTAATATAATACTGAACGAGAATGACAAAGTTGTTGGAACTGTCAAGGCAGAAAGCAATACCTTATTAAATCTGTTACATGAGTTATGCAGTTCCTGGTAAACAACACCAATTCCACAACCATAAAAATGGACTATGAGGCCAAAATTTTTCGATGAACCTTGAAAACCGATCGCCGGTTATGTCAAAATAGACATTGCTCGTAACAGCAAGTCCGATGACTGGCGTTGAATAAGTTTCTTACCATTTCGCAGTGGGAGAGGGCTTCTTCGGCGCCTTCTTTATTGCATTCCCATCTTGCGTAGCGCAATAGGGTTTCTGCAGTAAAAAGCAGTTCAATGTGAGCAAAATGAGAAGCTTCCGACCGCGAATGGCAGTTTGTGAGCCCCAGTTCCTGTTTCACCGTGCGGTAAAACACTTCAATCCGCCAGCGTTTGACGTAAACCGCCGCAACTTCTTGTGGAGCGTCATACCGGTTGTTAATCAACAGATAGGCATCCCGGTAGGTGGCACTTTCATCTTCCTCTTGAAGAATTCCATCCACAGTGACTGGCTCTTTCCGGTATGTGGATGCAACGGCTGCAATGGGAACGTACCGCCATCGTCTCATGGGCTTGCCTTTCTGGTTTGTGGTGTCATAAGAAAGTTTGATGTAGACATCGGGAATGCTGATGACACCGCCTTTACCGAGGGTAGAGAGTTTTGTATAAACAGTACGGAGCAGTTCCTTCGGGTTGACTTTCTTGTATTGCTCTTTCCGGGATGCCGGTTCAAAATATTTGCAATACAAAACAGTGTTTTTCTTGGCCTTGGTCACCCAGTCGAAGTTATGTTCGGCCAGCCAATTGAAGAAACTCTTGCATAGAAACCAGCGGTCCATAGCTGCCCACAGTCGTTCATGACAGGTACTGCGGAGATCCAGGAGCATTTTCCGTGCCAAATCCAGCTTGGTTTGCTTGTCATCCTGGCTTTCGGTTTTACGCCAGAATCGCCAAAAGAGGGGATACTCCAGGCCGTTTTTCAAAACTGCATAGGTGGATATGAGGTTCATACACCACCTTCAGGCATACATTTGCTAAGATGTTTTTAATGAACGGGGGAGACCCCTATGTTCTGAAGGACTTACTGGGCCATGAAAGCATGTCGACCGTAATTATACTATTTTAAGCTCTTCAGGGAGGACTTATATAAAATGTACCAGGGTAGGTCACCGGTCGACAAGCTATCAGGTATAAGGACAGCAACTAGTAATCGTTAAGGTTTTGCAGCGGGCTGAACTTGCTGTGTTGGCTGCTCACCCCGGAGCTGAAAAGGTTTACGCGTAGATATAAGGATATAAGGGGTCAATAAGGATATAAGGGGTCAGATATAAGGGGTCAGGCTTGCATTATTGCATTAAAACAATAATCCTTTGCTAATGCAATAATGCAAGCCTGACCCCTTCACTACTTCAGAGAATACTCGTGTCTCTACGCTCCTGTTGGCTCGTGTTGATTGGAATGATTGGAATAAGTGCTCACGAAATAAATAAAAAAAAGTGGCAGAACTCGTTGGAATACACACGTTATGAAAGCGTAGCGGGACAGTGGTCAACTGCAGGCTGATGTAAGAGCTGTATACACCAGAGGAAAACAGAATTGCGTGTCGTACTTATTCGACCACTGCCCACGCAAAGTGCTGATGCTCGCACGCATGATAGCGGTCCGTGCGTCCCTGGAAGTAGTGTGCTTGAATGTCTGATGGGCTCAAGTTCTCATGAAGACGCAAGCCCAGATTTGCGAGGTCAGTGGCAATCGTGTATGGGTCAAAGCCCGTTATCATCGGTTCGCCCACCTGCCGCACACTCTCCATCTGCACTTGCATGCGTTTAGCCGCTCTCTCGGGGACAAATGCGTCGGTATCCAGGTAATCGAAAATGACCGTGCTGCCCGCAGGGGTGACATCGGCGATGTCACGCAACGTGGCGAACACTGAATCGCGAGGCAAGTAATAGGTAACGCCCAGCCAGCTAAATAAGCTTTGGGCCTGCGGATCATACGATGACCGCGTGAGTGACGCTACCAGACTCTCCTGCTCGAAATCAACTGGAATGAAGTGAAGCTGTGCTGGATGTTCCATGCCCACCTCAGCGAGGCGACGGCGTTTATATGCTTGCGTGACAGGATGGTCGACCTCAAATACCTGAAGCTGCTCTAACATCTCAGGTCTCCGAAAAGCAAAGGTATCCAACCCTGCTCCGAGGATCACATACTGCTTCACCCCCTGTTTGACAGCTTTATCAAGGGTATCTTCCGTATACCTCGCACGGCTCAGGGTCATGGATGGGGACGGCATGAGGCGCATCACCCACTTTAGGGCGGTCGCCTGGTCAGGATACGATGAAGCACTTTCAGGGTCGTAAAGCTTGAGAGCCTCCGCCAGACTACTTTCGATAAGTGGTTGCCACCCCTGTGGAATCAGACGATAGGCCAGAGAGTCATCAAAGATCTTGGAATCATCGTGCATGGCATGGTAGCCACGCATGTAGGCCAGGATTATTGCGGTCATGCTGACTTGAGCCTCTTTCATCTAAAATCCTCCTCTTTAACTTAATTGGTTGATATGTTAAAGAAATACTGGATGGGCATAGCAAGGTAACTGGCAAACTATAAAAAAACTTCATCATGAGGTCATCGCCATCTGTTCCACTAATAACGGCAATTGATGGAGGAAATCTTTCAAAGCTACCAAAATCCGTTGCAGAGCTCCTATTTATAGTAATGTCCCTGATCTCATTCACAGCAGTAAAAGAATAAATCTCCCAGTGACCGTGCGTCGGTTGAGTTGCGGCATTCAAGAGAAAGCATTATATAACGAATAAAACTATGCTGGTGTGGACTACCATAGAGTCATATGATTTCCCTTGGAATTCCTTGGCTAGTTTTAGAAATGATTTGGTAGTTTTAAAGAATAGCTCAATATCCCATCGTTTGCCGTAGATGCGGATAATCTCTTCTACCGGAAGTTCGAGGTCTGTTGAAAGTAATGCTAACCATTCTTTTTTATGAGTACGATCTTTGATAAAAATGATCCTGGCCTTGATAGGTTCGCCATCATGGTTATGGCCGATACCGACAACGGCAGAGGCAAAAACACCTTCTTTACAGGCTCTTTTTTTACTTTTTGGTGAAGCCCTCTCAAAGTTAGCGTTCCTCTTCGTATGTGTACTTGTGTGAGGAAGGTCTTTAAGCATACAGATGGTATACAGACCGTATTGTTTTTTGACCTTTGCAATAAGTGATGGGAAGGCAAACCAGCTATCAAACAACAGATGTTTAGCCGGGAACCCATAAGGTTTTGCTTGTCCCAAAAGATGCAGTAGCGCATCGGTGCTTTTTTGAACAGCTTCCTTGCGGTTTCGGTAACCAATTGATCGCTTGTCGATAGATGAGTCGATTTTGCAAAGCTGTTTTTTCACCTCAGCAGTAAGATGGGATAAAGGAACAAAAGAGTTACCATCCGAGAGTAAGCATACAAAATCCTTTGAAATACCTGTTTTCTATATGATCCTTAAACCTCGATAGAAGTTCCACTGCTTTACTACGATTGTGTCTATATGCCGAATCTTCGATGATTAAAACGTTTTTACCCGTTCATCGCTTGTAAGGGGTGATAGGTGATTATGAACCACTTTTTGGGCGATTAGAAACAGTAATTTCTTCCAGTTATAATGGCAGTTGTTGAGGAAGCGATATACGCAGTCCTTGGCAAATGACATTTCATCATGATGTAACTGCAAGGTCCGGTATAGATTTTTACCGGTAAAGATCAGTGAAAAGATGAAACAGAATACTTGGAAACAGGATGTACCTTTTGTTTTCGTAAAATTGGATTTTTTCATCAGCTTGCTGATTCCAAGGTCTTTGAAAAACTTTCTGGCGGTTGTATCAATTTCATTTTCAAACAATGAGTAATTTGGTAGAATAGAAGCCATAAAAGCACTCTTTCGCTTTGGTTTTTTGGGGTTCGGTCACTTCTATTTTACCAAAACAAAGGGTGTTTTCCTATTTTGTGCAACCATAAAAAGCTAGGAAGTTCAAGGCTTTAAGAC
This sequence comes from Pelotomaculum sp. UBA3103, assembly GCA_002365855.1. Classification (GTDB taxonomy): domain Bacteria; phylum Bacillota; class Desulfotomaculia; order Desulfotomaculales; family Pelotomaculaceae; genus UBA3103. The sequence continues at coordinate 10,617 of DFAP01000044.1, forward strand.
ATCAAAACATGTGCGAAAGTTGAGGTAATAATATTCTCATCATAATCTCAAGTTTGAAACTTTCAGCCCGTTTTTGGTCCTTTTGAGCCCGCAAACCCAGTAGACATGGTCTTTTGGGATACCACTTCTACTTATTTCGAAGGAAAAGGTCCTGCCGAATTGGGCCATTTCGGTTATTCCAAAGACCACCGGTCTGACCGGGTCCAGGTGATGATTGGTGTTGTGATTACCCAGACGGGCATCCCTATCCGGGGCATGGTTAGTAAAGAAATTTTAGATGAACTGGACCGAAGCCACATTGAATATATCGTTGGTATGCGTATGCGCAAAGTCAACGATGTCAGCGAGGTGTTGAAAACCGGCGGCAGGTACAAGATAGTACGGAATAACTTGAAAGTGAAAGAGGTCTGGTACTAAGATATAAGGGGTCAGGCTTGCATTATTGCATTAAAACAACAATCCTTTTACTAATGCAATAATGCAAGCCTGACCCCTTCACTACTTCGAACCGTTTACTTCTTTCGTGCAAAAACTGTATCGTGACCCACAACGCACGTCAAAAGGCAGACGAAGGGGAACATTTAAACGATCTAGCTTATGACCCAGTGATACTGTAAGAACATTATGGTCAAAAATGTGGATGAGGACTACCTATTAAGTGGTCGTTCCTCTAACACAGGGGACAGAAAAGCTGGTGGTTGTATACACCATAACTGTTAGTATCAGGACCTATGTTAATTCGCGACTATCACCTTGATAACAAAGTTTAATTTTTATGCAACGCTAATGAGTTTAATCATAAAATTATGTAAATATTTATTAATGCGTACCCCCAATACGCAATTTTTTCTTGACACGTACCCCGGATACGCATTATAATAAAAATAAGCTATAAGGAGGGTTGTTTCCATGGTTACCAGAAGCTACACAGCCAGAGAAGCAGAAAAGAAATTGACTGACGACGGTTGGTACGTGGTCAGAACCAGGGGCAGTCACAAGCAGTTTAGACACCCGACGAAACCAGGATTGGTCACGATCCCTGTACATCCTGGAAAAACCATGGGAATCAATGTAGTAAAAAGTATCGAGAGGCAGTCAGGGATCAAGTTCTAATCCCCCGACTCCCTCGAAATAATATATAAATAAGATAATAGATAGTTTAAATTACCAAAATTGTTTTTACCTAAATCATTAAGAATTAAGTCTAGCATTAGTTACGTAAAGGAGAATTGATTATGGAGTACAAAAATTATTATGCGTACCCTGGAGTATTTCATATCTGGTTAGACGAACATAATCATAAGCAAATCGATGTTACTTTTCCCGATCTTCCTGGCCTGTTTTCAGGCCCTGGCCCGGACGCTACCTTCGAGGAAGCTCTCGATGCAGCTAGAGAGGGTTTAGCGTTGCATTTAGAAGGTATGATTGAGGATAACGAGCCGATCCCGGAACCTACTTCGATTGAGACTTTAAAATTCGATAAGGATTTCCCGGAAGGAGGTCAAATTCTCGTAGCATTTGTAGACGTTATTTTGTCTCTTTATCGAAACAAGAAGACCGAATATACTAGAGTTAATGTTACAATTCCCTCATGGCTTAAAGAGTTAGCAGAGAGTAAGAAAGTAAACTATTCTAAGGTTCTTAGGGAGGGACTATACGAAGTCTTAGACCTTAATAGAATTGGAATAAAAGAAGAATAACCGGGAATTTCCCGGTTTTTTCTTTAGTAATAAAATTACGATAGCAAATTATTTTTGCTACCTTATTGTAAAAGTTTTAGACCTTCAATAAAATATTGAATGTGGGTCACAAATTTAATTTTGAAAAACCCAGTGAAATAAAGGGCTTTTTTCTTTAATTTTGTCAGAAAAAATGAAGGAAATGGCTTTTTTTGTTAGAATATATAAATAATAATGCCAAGAGGTAAATATTGGAACATAGTCAGTGAAAAAGGAGATTTAGGTAGTTGGATCAGATGCCTCTTGTGGCCGTAATAATTTATTCCATACCAGAGAGTGTGATATTGTTTGCTTTTGGTATGGCTATAGTTGGGGAATACTTATTTCTTAAACACTTATATGGTGGTGATAAATAAAAGAAAGCCATTAGAACCGGGACAGACATATATATTATTAACAAAAAAGGGGAACCGGGAAATGGATAAAATGCCTTTAATCGCAGTAATTTTTCAATCAATACCGGAGAGCATAATACTGTTCTCTTTTGGTCTTGCCATTGTTGGGGAACGTATCAATTTTAAAAAAGTTTTTATTGCCGCTGTTATCTCCGCTTTTACCTCGATGTTTGTAAGGAACTATGTTCCTTATTTTGGACTTCACAGCGTAATTGGTGTATTAGTCTTGTTTATACTATTTTGGAAACTGTTTGATTTAAAAGCATGGAAAGCGTTAATTTCTTCACTGCTTAGTTTAATAATATTAATATTATTAGAGACTTTTATATTACAAGCAGTATTAAATCTAAAACACATAACTTTAACAGAAATGTTGCAAGATAATTTAAAAAGAGTTATATATTTTTATCCTCACTTAACTATATTTGGATTGGTTACATGGCTAATATATTATAAAAAATGGTTTTTGATAAAAGGCAGCAGGGTGAGCAATGTTGATTAATAATAAAGGGAAAATGAGTGAACATTTAATTATAACATTAATTATTCTTTTCCAGGGAATTTTTTTAGTAATTCTTAATCAGCATTTTGATTACATAAATAAATATTCATTTTTAACAAAAATATTTAACCTTATATATTTGGTTCTATCGATTATATTTCTAAAATATTTTTGGTTTTCAAAATCCAAAGCAGAGTATTTAAATAGGGCTTGCTGAATA
>DFAP01000140.1 GCA_002365855.1 Pelotomaculum sp. UBA3103
GAAACTGCATAACTACTGTTTTTAATATTAATGATTTCTTTTCCTCTTGCTGCAGGCGATAATGTTTAATTACCAAGGCGCTGCCAAAAATGACGGCAAAAATCAGCGACGTAGCGCCGAAACCGAAGATGCCACCCTTGTCGGCTCGGAAAGCCAGCATTATAAGGCTAACAACAAAAATCAGGGAAATAATATATTTCATCTTACTGGTTATAAATTTGCCTGCCTCAACACCGTTGCCCTTTGGTTTTTTGAGCATCATGGAACATAAAGCGGGGGTAATGGTAACGGCCACAATAAATGAAGCGCTTAAGGCATATATAACCGTCTGGGGGATTGGTTTAATAAATTGACCCATGATTCCCGGCGTTAGCATAATCGGGAAAAAAGCAGCCAGAGTTGTCAGGGTTGAAGAAGCTATGGCCGGGGCAATCTGGTTGGTAGCTGCTGCGGCTGCTTTGGCTGCCTCTAAACCCATGGAGCGCAGACGATCAATATTTTGCATAATGACAATGCCGTTATCAACCAACATACCTACAGCCAGGATCAAGGAAAACAAGGTAATGTTGTTAAAGGTCATACCTGAACTCTTCATTAAACCGAAGGCGGCAAATATGGATAAAGGGATGACAATGGATACCACCGCAGATTCCTTAAGGCCAATAAACAGAAAAAGAATTACACCAACCAACAACAAGCCTGAAAAAGCGTTATCAGTGACCCCGCCTAATTGATCCTTGACGTATACCGCCGTGTCACCGCTAATTTCTACCTGCAGGTCGGTCGGATAGGTACTGCCTTTTTCTAATTTTATCTTCTCATGAATCTTCTGGGCAGTTTTGATTATATCGGCAGATTCTTTTTTCTTTATAGAAAGGGCCACGGATTTTTTTGTTGACGGATTTAAAGACGTTAACCCCGAAGATAGCCGGGAGTAAGAATCTGGTTCGGCAAAACCATCCTCTACTTGTGCAATATCCTTTAAGAATACCGGGTTGTTACCCTGGTAGGTAATCACCACATCATTTAATTCATCGACGGCTGCCAGTTCTCCCACCGTGCGGATATTATAGTTTTTATAATCGAGATCAATGCTGCCACCGGGATAATTAATGTTGGACAGGGTAATGGCATTTTTAATTTGTTCCAGTGATATGGCATAATGTGACAACCTCTGGGGATCTACAATAATTTTAATTTCCCGTTCCAGTCCGCCAATGATTTGAACGTCCGAAACATCATTTATTTCTTCAATACTATCTTTGATCCTGGTTGCGATGCTTTTAAGGGTTACAAAATCGTAGTCGCCGGTAACATTGATGATCATAATCGGTGAGTTGTTGGTTTCAAAACTGGATACTTCGGGGATTTCTGCGTCTTTGGGTAGATCGCTTCTAACCGCAGAAACCTTTTCGCGCATTTTTATAATCATGTCATCCATATCCACTCCGGCTTCAAACTCAACAAAAACTGAGGAAACACCAAAACCGGAGCTAGAGGATATCTTTTTTACCTTGTTTAACTCGGTTAACTTTTTTTCAATTTTATCGGTAATCAGCTTCTCCGCTTCTTCCGGAGCAGCACCGCTATACAGAGTCATCACATGACCGTAAGGCAAGATGACTTCGGGCGACAGCTCTCTGGGAATTTTTTGGTATGAAGTTACCCCCCAGATAATAATCGCAGCAATTATTAAATAGACGATCCGGTACCGTCCAATAAAAAATCCGGCCCAGCGGCCAAGTATGTTTTTTTCCGTCGTCAGTTCAGGTATGTAATCGGCCTGTTTTTGTTTATTCTCCTCCATCAGTTTCCCCGCTCTCAATATTCTTACTTTTCTTCAGGGCGGCTTCTCAATATACTGCGTAAACAGCCTGTCCTTAAGTAGAAAAGATAAGCTGCAATATACCACAGTTTAAGTTGTCATTAATACATTAATAGAGCTTGGGAGCTAGGTCAACAAATATTTATAAAATTTATGCCGTTTGCTCCCTTGACAAACATGGATTACATTTGTAAGATATAAATAAGCTTACAGTCGTAATCCTATGTAAGGGAGGTTTTTATTTTTGAAAAAAATACCTCAAATATCCGAATCAGAATTAGAAGTGATGAAAATACTGTGGGAACTAGGACAGGCAACAAGTTCGCAGATTGTGGAAAGGCTGACACAAACAACGGACTGGAAGCCAAAAACCATTCAGACGCTGATCACCAGACTTGTCGCAAAAGAAGCTGTGAGGGTCGAAGACATAAAGGCCAAAGCTTTTATTTACTTTCCAAATGTAGATGAAGAAGAATATAGAAGCTATGCTAATAAATCCTTTCTGCAAAAAATTTATAATGGTTCATTGAACTTGATGCTGGCAAGCTTTATCAAGGAACAGATGCTTACCAAAAATGAAATTGAAGAGTTGAAAAAGCTTCTTGATAGAGAGGTGAATAATTAAATTATGGTGGAAATATTCAACCTTGTTTTAGTCACATCTCTATATGCAGGTGTTGTCGGTCTTGTTATTGTCTTGCTGAAAGCAATATTGAAGAATAGGATTAATGCCTTCTGGCACTACTTCATTTGGGTTGTGCTTATATTAAAACTGCTGGTCCCCTTTGGTCCGGAAAGCGCGGTCAGCCTTTTCAACGGGGTGCCGGTTCAGGTTGTGCAGTCGAAAGTTGCGAGTATCGCCCCACAAGTTGAGCAGGAATATGCCGGGGGTGATATGTCCGCTGTCCCTGCTCCAGACACTTCGCCATTGACACCGGTACAGGCTCAAAAACCAGGAGTGTCACTTAAGGTCCTGCCCCCTTACATCTGGGCTGTTGGCGCGGCGCTTATGCTTTTATGCCTGCTTATTAGCAACTATTCGCTACACAGGAGACTGCGCAAGAATATGTTAACGGTTGATGAACGGGTAAGATGTATTTTTGAAAAGTGCAAAAAGAAGATCGGCGCAACAAAAAACATTGAGATCATATTGCAGGATGTAACTGGCGCGCCATCGCTGTTCGGCATAATCAGGCCAAAAATTCTGCTCACTCCAGCCGCTTCCGGTTTAAGCGACAAGGAGTTGGAATACATATTACTTCACGAGCTGGCGCATTACAAGAGAAAAGATGTGTTCATAAATTATCTTCTACTTGTCCTGCAGACGGTTCACTGGTTTAACCCGGTTATATGGTATTGTTTCAAACGGCTGCGTCAGGATATGGAGGCGGCAACCGATGAAAAGGTTCTCAGCATTTTGGAAAGCTCCGAGCATAAGGAGTACGGTAAGGCGCTATTAGCGGTACTTGACGGCTATAACTATGCCAAACCGGCCCCAAGGCTATTAGGAATGGTTGACGACCGGAAAAACATCGAGGAGAGAATAAAAATGATCAATATGGCCGGGCTTTTTCAGCGCAATAAAAGACTTGTGATGGTCATGGGTATATTTTGTGTGGTACTGCTTTGCGGGGTATTATTGACAAATGGTAGGCATGCTAGCACAAGGGATAAAATTACTGATAAAAACTCGATAATGCTTGCAGGCTACGATGCCAGTATTTTGCTAAAATATAAGTCTCCTTACATCGGAGATAACAGCAATATTTCCAACCTTTTAAGTGCGCTGCCCCTTGGTGAATGTAAGAAAGGAATATCACTGGATACTGAAAAAGAGCCCTATGGCCTGACAGTTAATTATGAGCTCACTCAAGAATTTCAATGGATTGATATAGATCTCGAAAGTGCAGTATTATTACCTAACTCTATGATCATATTTAGCCTGATAGACAATTTGGATAAAATCCAGTATAACATCCGGGAGGGGGAAGGCGGCAAAAAATATACTTATACGAGAAGCTCGCTGCAAATATATTTTGAAAGGGATCTTAGAGACTATACAAATAACAAAAATGAGTTTGAGGGGTTCTTATCACGTTTTAAAACAAATGGATGGAAATCTTTGGCCTTGTTGAATTATTTCAATAGCGTGGGAGTCAATTTAAATAACGTAAAAGAAATTAGAATCGAAGATTTTAAAGGTGACAGTCTTTTTAGGGCTCAAACTGCTAATATTTTTCTGGTTAATAAAATTGTTAATGATTTAAATAGATTAGAACTTTTGCCTATGACACAAACAGGTACTAAAAATAACTTAACGAATGGAGTTTATTTAGTTTTTAACACGGGAGAGCGGGACGAATACTTCTATATAGATTACACTACAGGCGGCATCGCAAAATATGCGCCGTTTATGAGTTCATGGCCGATGTATACATACCGTTTCCTGAATAAAGAGGCAATAAAACCGGTAATCGATAAATTTATATTTAGTATTGCAGCCACCGGGGATTTGCCCTCTGAAACCAAAATTGCAGGAAGCGAACCGCAGCTGATATGAATTACATAATGTGAATCCCTTGACTATCAAAGGATAACCTGGTATGATTTACAAGAATCATATTCCAGGGAACTCGTTATTTTAAGATTAAATTATTTTAAGATTAAAGCCCCTGTTATAAACGCGGACAGGGGTTTTTCTATTTTCAAGAAAGGAGAGAGCATTATATTTATTGAATTGGCAATTATTTTTGTTCTAAACGCAATTAGCACCAGTTTGGGGACTCTAAGGACAATATTTATCATCAGGCAAACTATCAAACCAGTGTATGTGACCACATTTTTGGACGCAATGTTGTTTGCTTACGCATTCAAGCTTATGACCATGTCCACTGGTTTTGTCTTTATTCTGGCATTTGCACTGGGAAGAATAGCAGGGGTACTGCTTGGAGACTTGATTGACAAGAAAATTGCTATCGGTATACTCGAAATAACTGTTTACAAACATACCGAAGAAGGCAAGGTTCTGGCCGACCAATTAAGAGCAAACGGTTATTCCGTGACTACAGGAATGGGCTATGGAATAGAAGGAAAAAATCGGCTGGTCCTTAACATAATAGTCACCCGTAAGGATTTTCCGGAATTACAAGAACTTTTATTTAAAAGCGGAAAGGTAAATATGGCTATTAAAAACGTAACAAAAGTTTGTGGAAAAGTAGGGTATAGACATATTTCGTCCGACAGCACAGCCTGATGGGTCAAGGGGAGCATCTTATTGCCTGTAAAGGGTAAAGAGAAAAAGGGTGTGACAATGACTCCGTCCCCTTGACACACCCTCTGTCTCAAGCAATTTTCTATGGCTCAGCGATTACCTAGCTTTTGGTATATCTTCTGCGTTTAAAAAACCAGGCAATGATAATCCCGGCACTTATCAGAACGCCGGATAATACAGGCAGTCCGGCAAACGAAGCTTTGTCCGAGGGCTGGTTTTGCCGAGAGTCCATTCCCATCGGGCGGATGCCGCCGGCGCCTTCCTGCGGCCGCATACCGCCGGGCATCATTCCGCCCCCTCCACCTGCCATCATCTCGATCATATCATCAGGAATCCCCAGTTCCCTGGCTTTTTCCCTCAATTCATCAGTAAGTTCGCCTGCCTGCATGACCTCCTGCATAAATGCCTGTATTGCGGTCATGTCCAGACCTTCAGGCAACATCATGCCTCCGGGTTGCCGGCCACCGCCTTCGAAAGCGGGTCTTTCGGCATTCCCGTCAGGACTCTGTTGTTCAGGAGGTTGCCCTCCATCAGCGTTTGGCATTCTGCCTCCGCCCATTCTTATACCGCCCATGCTGCCGCTGCCGTCGTTGGCGGAGGGCAACTCACCGCTGAGTTGCTTTTGTATTGATTCAGACATAGTGGCGGCAAGCTCAAGTATGCCGGGAACATTATTGCCAAAACCCCGGACTCCACCTATCTGGAAGCCCTGACGACCAGTCCCATTGTTTGACTCCTGCCGGTCCGGCGCCGCTTCCGCCTGGTTTTCATCACCCATGGCGCCGCCTGCAATTGTGCCGGAAAGGCTACGCTCAAACTGTTCAAAAGTATAAAAGGCTGTAGGGTCGGTCCTGACGTATCCGGAGATTAGTTCAAAGAGCCGTGCAGTTTCCGCTTCCAGATAGCCGCCGCTCAGGTACTTCATCGAGATTTGCTCAAGATAGCCGTGATAGGTTTCAAGATAATCTTCATTCTCAAAGAGCTTGTCGATAAGAGGCCTGTCGGCAAGTGATCCCTGGGTCGGTTCGTCGATAAACATATTTGCAGCATCACCCCCGAAGCTGAAACCACCAAAGGACATATTTAAATCCCATGGGAGTATCGTGAACACGCCGTCTTGTTCATAAAGGTAGTAATTATGGCCGAAATTCCCCTGATAGCTGTCGAAATTGGCCAGGGCCGTGCTGACGGCAATGTATCTTAGCGCCGCGTCGACGTCGAGGTATTCTTCGATGGCTCCGCCGTTATTCAACACGTCCAGCATCTTGGTCATCTTGGACCAGTCGGCGTTCTTTAGGGTGCTTTTTACTTCAAGGCCTGTATAGTCTGATGCGTTGGCGCCGTTATACTTGAGGGTGTTGCCGACGGATTTATACAGGTCTCCGGTTATGTTTCCGAAGTTCCTTTCCAGATAGGGTTCAAGTATGCTCTCCACTGCCAGGTAAAGCCCGAAGTACTCGCCGTTCACATAAACGGCGGCATAGGAAAAGGCCGGGACGGCTACCCCCATCTCCTCGAATATCTGGTAGGATAGATATTCACGCATATAGGAGGGATCAGAAAAGCCGTTATTAAGGTTTAGCTGGGTCAGCCCCGCCATGGTCTGGTTTTCGATTATTTCGTTGAAGTTAATCTTGAAGCTGTAGCGGTTGCTGTCGCTGCCGGCGATCGATCTGAGGCTGGAATTGCCCTTGGGCCTTATCCGCACCGACGGATAGACATCGCCGTTTACAATCACTGTCGCCGTACGAAATTCTTCTTTAATGGCGTTATCCATCATGTAATCCCAATCGGCATCGTCTATTTGGATGTTAATCTCCATGACTTTATCTCTTTGAAAGTATTTCGTGACGTATTCATTGCCGTAGACCTCAACTACGCCGGTACCAAACATGGTATAAGCCAGGATGAACAGGGCTACAAATACTAACATCGCCAGGGACAGCATGATGATCTTGGCATTGGTCATGAAACTTCGCTCCTTTTAGGACGCATACTCACCACTAAAACTTACCAGGGCGGCATTGGTAACACCGGAAATTTCTGACAGCTCGTTTACGAACCTTGTTTCCCCGGTTTTCATGCGTATCTCAAAAACCAGTTCAATACCTTTCGTTGATGTAACGGTTTTAGACTTGACGCGGTATTTGGAGAAATATTTTTTCATAAGGCTCACAGCATTGCCTTCGGCACTGTCATCCTCACAGTTGATCATAACGATGTATGGGGTTTCAATCACATTTTGGCTGACAAAAACGATCAAGATAATCCCTATGATTACCGAGCCCGACACGGCAAGGGGGATAAGTCCCGCGCCAACTACAATGCCTGCGCCTATCGACCAGAACAGGTAGACTAAATCCATAGGGTCTTTTACCGGGGTGCGGAAGCGAACGATGGACAAAGCGCCTACCATACCGAGGGAGAGGATAAGGTTTGAACTTATGGCCAGAATGATAAATGTGGTCAGTAAGGTCAGAACCACAAGCGAGATGTTGAATTGCCGGGAATACATAACACCTGCAAAAGTCTTTTTGTAGATGAGGTAGATGAACATGCCTATGAGAAAGGCAGATCCAAAAGCTATAGCCATGTCGATGTATGAAAACGCGGGTACTTTTTCCAGGAAATTTGATTTAAATATATCGTTGAATGTCATATTGTTATACTCCTTTCAATTTATCACATAATGCCACGGATGGCAGTATTATACAGACGACAGGCGGCGAATTTGGAAAACGGTGTTGATGTGCACTTATTTAGCTGGACAATGTCCTGGATAAACTCCGGTAAAAAACCGTCAAATTTCACCTCGATGATGCATATACCGGATCCCAAGGCGGCCGCGCTGGGCAGTTTGGCGTCGAAAAGGTCGGTGGAACTTATAGATGCCCTGATGTCGCTGTCCAAAGTCACCCGCACATTGCCAGCAGGGTAGCGGTACGCCTCCCGCATATAATCCACCACAGTTTTGGGAACAAGTCTTTCAGTCCTGAGTTTCAGGTAAAACTCCCGCAACAGTTCCTGATCCGACTGTCTTAAGAAGGTGATGTCTCCATTAAGGATATTTTGCACCTCCTCTTTTTCTAATCTTGCCCCAAACTTTGCGCCTTTGGTGAAGTGCTTGATCTTTTTCTCCAGCCGGATGAAGCTGTGGTCGTGATTGTACAAGCGAATGCGGAATTTTTCCTTTATGGGCAATCCTTCCATCTTTTCGAAGAGAGCCCTGTCCTCCGGCGTATCGAAGTATAGGGTACGAATATGGTATCTGCCGTCCGGCCCGGAGTTCCGGTCGGTAAGCAGCATACAGGACAGCCTGCTTTTGATAACCAGCGCGCCCGCCATAGTAACGAAGTGCTTTAATTCATTACGATATTTTAATTTGTTCATTAATAATCACCTCACTTTTATTCCATAAGTTTTTGCGGTTACAATAACATCATAAAATATTATCCTTAATTTAGTCTTAAGCTTAAAGTTATTTTCAGGTTTGTCTGGTAGAATAAAATGTAGCTGATAAACTTAATTAGTTAAAAGGACTGTTATATATGAAAATACTGCTGGTTGAAGACGAAAAGCAGCTTTCAGAGGCACTGGCCCAACTTCTCATGAAAAGTAAATATGTAGTTGATACCGTATATGATGGAGAGGCCGGACTCGACAATGCCCTGACAGGAATTTATGATGTGATCGTGTTAGACATAATGCTGCCGAAGCTAAATGGATTAGAAATGCTAAAGGAATTACGCGCAAACGGTATATCCACGCCTACAATACTTCTCACGGCAAAAGGTGAGACAAATGATAAGGTTGCAGGTCTGGACTGTGGAGCAGATGACTATCTTACCAAACCCTTTTCATCGGAGGAACTGCTGGCAAGAATCAGAGCTTTATGCAGGCGCAAAGGCGAGATTATCATCGATAATATTTTGACATTTTCTGATTTTCGTCTTAACCTGTCGACTTATGAACTTGAAGGAAGAAAAAGCAGCGTGAGGCTTACATTAAAGGAATTTGAGATTATGAAATATATTATGCACAGGCCAAATCGAGTCGCCACTAAGGATGACCTTATCGCCAAGGTGTGGGGCTTTGATTCTGATGCCTTGTATAACAATATCGAAGTATATATCTCGTTTTTAAGGAAAAAACTTCTGCATATAGGCACGAAAGCAACTATAACAACGCTCAGGGGCATTGGCTATAAGCTGGAGGGGTAGAAGTGTTTAACAAGCTGAAAAGAAAATTTGTGATGATTAACATGTCTTTACTGACCATTGTTTTTATTGCAATATTTTCTGTTATTTATATGTTAACCGCCATTAGCGGTGAGCGCCAAATAGCCTCTTCGATGCATAACATTATGTTCTCTCCGCCCCGCCCGTTTCCCGACAATCCTGTGGTGGCGACCAGTATAGTTGTGGATTTAGATAAACAGGACAACATATTAAATTCATTTTCATATATGAATATTAACAAGGAAACGATAGAACAGGCTGTATTGCTGGCATCTGAAAGCGAGAGTCTGACGGCAAATATAAAGTTAGGAGATACATACTATGCTTTTCTCAAAAGATCAACTCCACAGGGTACAAAGCTGGTATTTGTTGACAGAACACTACACCAGAAAAATCTTAACAACCTTCTGGTAATCTTTATTTTAGTGGGAAGTATCAGCCTGGTGCTGCTGCTTTCAATCAGCATATATTTTGCCAACAGAGCGATAAGACCTATTAAAGAGATGTTTGAAAAACAAAAGCAGTTTATAGCAGACGCTTCACATGAGCTCAAAACCCCGCTGACAGTAATAAAAACTAATACAAGCCTAATTTCGACAAACAGCGAAAAATCCGTAAAAAGCCAGGCCAAATGGCTAGAATATATTTGTTTGCAGGTAGATAAAATGTCAAGTCTTGTTGATGATATGCTTTCTTTAGCTAAGTATGATTACGCTGAACAGTCTTCATTTTTTATTGATTTTGACTTAAGTAAAACACTGAACAGCTCTGTTTTGTCTTTTGAAGCAATATTATTTGAAAAGAACATAGAGTTAAACGCGCAAATACAGCCGGATATTTTTTTGAACGGTGAAAAGGAGAGTATTAAACGGCTAATCAACATTTTAATGGACAACGCAGTAAAAAATACACCGGAAAACGGAAGCATTTCAGTTAAGCTTGGATGTGACAAGAATAAAGTTGAAATTGCAGTAAAAAATACGGGCACAGGTATTCCATCGGAGCATATTGAAAAAATATTTGAGCGTTTTTATCGTGTGGACACCTCCCGCTCAAAAGAAAGCGGCGGTTACGGAATAGGATTATCCATCGCCAAATCAATTGTAGAGCAGCACAAGGGAAAAATCTACGCCCAGAGCAATGTCGGGACCGACACCACTTTTATTGTGATACTGCCGTACAGGTAGATCATCTTAGTTTGATTTTTAGATATCTCTCCAGTATAATATTACCAGGAGATTCTGTTTGCGGATCTTAACACTCCTGTGGGAGTGTATTTTAATTGGGCGGGAGGAATGGCGGCGCATGTCTCAATTCGGAAGCCGCAAGGTAGCACGGGTTGCTATTGAAATGGCGCTGACTGATACCAGGGAGCAGGAGAAAGAATACAAACTGCGTTTTTCCAAAGAAGGCATCAGGACGGCGGCCGTGGATTACGGCGGAGATTTTATTTCATCTGTAAACAAGATCATTGAGAGGGCTGTGGTAGCGTCCAAGCGCGAGGGAGTGATCAGGGATGTGCACGCCGATGAAGGCGCGGTGGCCGGGGCGGCCCGGGAGGCTCTTTCACAGGTAATGCCCAAGGCCCTGGGCTTTAATGTCGGCGGCAAGATAGGAATTGCCAGGAAGGATGACCATATCAGCGTTGCTATTTTTTTTGGTGTCGGCCTTCTGCACCTGGATGAGGTCGCCATCGGGCTAGGCCACAGGGCGGTCCAGTCATAATCTGTGAGAAGGAGACGGGGGATTGTCAAAAACAGTTTTGAGAGGGATTCGCGGGGCCATCACAGTCGAGCGTAATTCCGCAGAGGAAATTGTGTCAGCGACGAGGGAACTTCTACAAACCATAATTAACGAAAACGAACTCGACCCCGAAGATATTGCGAGCGCCTTTTTTACCGTTACCGCGGACTTGAATGCCGAGTTTCCCGCGTCTGCTGCAAGGGAGATGGGCTGGAAATACGTTCCCCTTCTTTGCAGTACGGAAATTGATGTTCCGGGAAGGCTCGGCAGGTGCATCCGGGTTCTGGTGCACGTCAACACACAAAAATCTCAAATAGACTTGAAACATATTTACCTGAGGGATGCCGCCCGTCTCAGGGAGGATCTGCTGCCCCAGTAGAATAAAATAAATTATATTATATAGGTAATTAAAAAGATCATTTAAAGCAGTTTTTCTCCCTGGCTAAAAATATATCCCAAATATATGGATAAGAACTGGAATAAAACAGTTGCCAGGTCAATTAACGGTATGCTAAGATTAATTTTGTAGCATGGTTGTTTATCTTCAGGGTGGTTTTCACCCGGCCCAAAAGCTGCGCTTTTGCAGCTTTAATTAAAAGAAGGTTCCATGAAGGACGGTAGTATGGTAGGGGAGGCGATAAGTTTGAGCTTATGGTCTAGTTGAGCACTCCTCCGGGAGTGCCTTTTTGACATTGTGGAAAACATATTATTAATCGATTTTTACCTAGGCAGTTAGGAGGTTAGACTATAATGATTGTGGTTATGAATCACCGGGCAAGTGATGATGAAATAGAAGCCCTGATGGTCCGGCTTGAGAAAAGTGGTTTTCAAATTCACCTGTCCCGTGGTGTTGAACGCACTATTATAGGCGCTATAGGAGACAAGGCTCGCCTGATGGGAATAAACCTGGAAGCCATGCCGGGTGTGGAAAAAGTTGTTCCTATCTTGCAGCCGTATAAATTAGCCAGCAGGACTTTCCAGGATAAAGGCACGGTGGTTAAGGTCGGGAATTTGGAAATTGGCGGCGAGACAGTGCATGTCATGGCTGGCCCGTGCGCGGTTGAAAGCAGGGAACAGCTTCTGGAAGCGGCGCGTGTAGTACGGGAGGCGGGCGCGACCATACTGCGAGGCGGGGCGTTCAAACCCAGGACCTCGCCATATTCCTTCCAGGGTCTTGAGGAAGAGGGTCTGGAACTGCTGGCCGAGGCCAGGGAGGCGACGGGTCTCTTGATTGTGACTGAAGTGATGGATGCCAGGACGCTTCCCCTGGTCACACAGTATACGGATATACTGCAAATTGGGGCACGCAATATGCAAAACTTCTTCCTGCTGAGGGAAGTAGCTAAAACGGATAAGCCGGTTGTGCTGAAGAGGGGGCCTTCCTGCACTATTGAAGAGTGGCTGATGGCTGCAGAATACATCATGTCTGGCGGTAACTACAATGTGATTCTCTGCGAAAGGGGTATTCGCAGTTTTGAAAGCTATACCAGGAACACTCTTGACCTTACAGCCGTACCCGCTGCCAAGTACCTTTCCCATCTTCCAGTAATAGTTGACCCCAGTCATGCAATAGGGAAGTGGCGGTTAGTGCCGCCTATGGCCAAGGCAGCCCTGGCCGCTGGGGCGGACGGCTTAATCGTGGAAATGCACCCCAACCCGGCCGAGGCGCTTTGTGATGGGCCACAATCCCTTACTCCGGCCAATTTTACTGACATGATGGACGATTTGAGGCGTGTAGCTGCTGTAATGGGGAGGAAGATGCATTGAAACCGGACTTTGGCCGGGTCGCCATCATCGGTGTCGGGCTCATCGGCGGCTCACTGGGCATGTCTCTATGTGCCAGGGCTGTTGCCGAAGAAGTTGTAGGGGCGGGTTCAAGAGTAGATAACTTACAGCTTGCCGTGGAGCATAGCGCCATTCACCGCTATGCTGAGACGCCTGCCGATGGGGTGGCCGGAGCTGAACTGGTGATTATAGCCACTCCGGTCAGCGCAACCATTCCTCTTCTGGCGGAACTTGCTCCCTATCTGGCCCCTGGGGCCGTTGTGACGGATGTTGGCAGCGTCAAGGCCGAAATAGTCCGGGAAGCGGAGAATTTATTGCCTCCTGGAATAACTTTTGTTGGCGGGCACCCAATGGCTGGCTCAGAGCATGCGGGGATTATGGGCGCTGATCCTTACTTGTTTGAAAACGCCTTTTATGTACTGACACCAACTCAAAGGACCTGTCGTAAAGCACTCAAGGCGGTCAAAAGACTTGCTTTTGCCGTGGGCGCCAGAGTAATCGAGATGGAGCCGGAGCGGCATGACCTGGCCGTAGCGGCTGTTAGTCATCTGCCCCATCTGTTGGCTGCTGCCCTTGTTAATACAGTGGCGCAGATGCCTGAGAGCGATGCGATGCTGCCTCTGGCTGCCGGGGGGTTCCGGGACACTACCCGGATCGCTGCCGGTAATCCGTTGATGTGGAGGGATATTTTTACGGCTAACCGCAGTCAGGTACTAAGCATGATCAAACATTTTAAAACGGAGCTGGATATCTTTGAGGCGATGATTCAGAATGGCAATGGTGATGAAACCCGGAAAAGACTGGAACAGGCACAGGCGGCTCGTCTGTCGCTGCCGTCTAAAACAAAAGGATATCTGCCTCAGTTGTTTGAAGTAGTGTTAACCGTTCCAGACCAGCCTGGAGTGATCGGAGCATTTTCCGCCCATCTTACAGAGCGTGGCATAAATATCTGCGATATTGAAATTCTTAGAGTGCGCGAGGGTGAAGGGGGCACAATCAGGTTGGGGTTTGCCTCCGCGCTGGAGCAGGATAATGCTCTAAAGGTTCTCATGGAGGAAGGCTACACGGTCAGAAAGCGGTAAGCGCGGATACTTCGGGTTGGCAAGCTTAATATTTGTGATCTAAACGGCTTAAAGCTTCTGCTTAACTTGCAGGGCTTAATCCAAAAAGAGGTGATCAAAAAGGTTGAGTAATATGCATATTAGTCCCGCAGGCTGCCTGCAGGGTATGGTAACCGTGCCTGGAGACAAGTCGATCTCTCACCGGGCGGTTATGCTAGGCGCTCTGGCAGAAGGGGTTACTCTAATCAATAATTTCCTGCCAGGTGAGGACTGCCTTTCAACAATTGATTGTTTTAGAAAACTAGGCATTAAAATAGAAGGACCGGAAAACGGCATTGTCAGAGTACATGGTCGCGGGCTGTTTGGCCTTGAAGAACCGCAGGAAGTTCTTGACGCGGGTAACTCCGGTACCACCATGCGGCTTATTCTGGGCATATTAGCCGGTCAGCCCTTCTTCAGCGTAATAACGGGTGATGAATCCCTCCGGAAGCGCCCTATGGCCAGGGTTACCAAACCACTGAACCTGATGGGAGCGCGTATAGAGGGCAGGCATAACGGCACACTGGCGCCCTTGTCAGTGCGAGGTGGCGGTTTGCGCTCGTTAAATTACGAGTCTCCGGTAGCCAGTGCCCAGGTCAAGTCGTCTATTATGTTTGCCGGCTTGTATGCGGAGGGAGAGACCGTGGTAACCGAACCGTGTCGTTCCAGGGACCACACAGAGCGTATACTCAGGTATTTTGGCGCTGAAATAACGGTGTCTGGCAATACAATCGGGGTCAAAGGTTTTCCCCGCTTAACCGCGAGGGAGATTACGGTTCCTGGGGATGTGTCTTCCGCAGCGTTCCTGATGGTGGCTGCGTCTTTACTGCCGGGCTCTGATCTTGTTATCAGCAATGTTGGCATAAATCCAACCAGAAGTGGTATTATCGAGGTTTTGGCCAGGATGGGTTCTGACATTAAAATTCTTGGAGAGCGGGAAGAAGGCGGAGAACCTGTTGCTGATATACGTGTGCGCTATGCCGGCAGGTTATCCGGCGTGACGCTGGGTGGGGAATTGATCCCGTCACTGATTGATGAGGTTCCGGCTCTTGCTGTAGCTGCTGCGCTGGCCGATGGGATAACCGAGATACGCAATGCAGGTGAACTGAGGATTAAAGAGAGCGACAGGATTGCAGCCATAGCCGGCATGCTTTCAGGTTTCGGCGCTAACACCGCAGAACTTCCGGATGGCCTGCTGATCCATGGTGGGAGGACATTGACGGGATGCGAATGTGAGTCCCAGGGTGATCACCGCATTGCCATGGCCGCGGCTATAGCCGGGCTGCTGGCCAGAAGTAACACTGTTGTTCAGGGTTCTGAGTGTATCGATGTTTCTTTTCCTGGATTTTATGATCTATTAGATAGTATTAAAACAGATACTTAAACATATGTGTTTCAGGTTCACCGGTCAGCTCATGTGTGGCAAAGAAACGGCTGCCCTGGGTTTTTGAAAAACAATCTGCATTAAAAAGTTTTCAGGTAGAATAATACATCCTGGTAGGGTTTTTCCTGTCAGGTCTTTTATTTTGCAACCAAAAAAAAAAAAGGAAAAAATATCATAGTGTCGAAGTATCTAAAATGTATTTGTTTTCATTAGATTACTTCATTAGATTACTTCATTGCTTGCAGGGAGAGGCTATGGATTGTTACACCAATATTGCCATAGATGGGCCTGCCGGGGCCGGGAAAAGCACCGTTGCAAGAATGGTAGCAAAGAAGCTCGGCTTCCTGTACATAGATACAGGGGCTATGTACCGTGCGGTGACGCTTAAAGCGCTCCGCGACGGGATAGACCTTAAAGAACAGGACATCCTCGGCCGGTTGGCCGCCACGACTACGGTGATACTGAAGTCTGACGGCTCTAAACCGAGAGTGTTTTTAAACGGGGAAGATGTTACAGATGAGATTCGCAGCCAGGCTGTTTCTAATAGTGTATCACACGTTGCCATTGTTCCTGCAGTTAGGGAGCGCCTGGTTGAGATGCAGAGAGCCATGGCGCGGGGAGGCGGAGTGGTGATGGAAGGTCGGGATATTGGGACGGTTGTTCTGCCCGACGCCCCGGTCAAGATTTTTCTGACCGCATCTTCCCGGGAAAGAGCAAAAAGGCGCAGGGAAGAATTAGCTGTTAAAGGTACCCTGATCGATCCGCTCCAGATGGAAAAGGAGATTAACGAGAGAGATCATATCGATACATCCAGGGATACAGGCCCACTGGTACCAGCTGCGGACGCTCAGATTATTGACAGCTCATCTCTTACTGTTGAACAGGTGGTTGAATTAATTGTTGCCAGGGTTTCAGCGGGGGAAGAAACGTGATGTACAGGCTGCTTAAGTTTCTTGCCCGGGTCATCCTGTTGGTCTTCAGGCGCTGGGAGATTCTTGGGAAGGA
The DNA here is from genome assembly GCA_002365855.1 of Pelotomaculum sp. UBA3103. Taxonomy (GTDB): domain Bacteria; phylum Bacillota; class Desulfotomaculia; order Desulfotomaculales; family Pelotomaculaceae; genus UBA3103. The sequence goes on from DFAP01000140.1 coordinate 16,352, forward strand.
AAACCTCCCCGGTAGCGGAGGGCTCATAATAGTATCAAATCACGTCAGCTACTGGGACCCGGTAGTTGCAATTTGCGCGTTTGATCGCAAGGTTCACTTTATGGCCAAGTCTGAGCTTTTCGACATTCCTCTGGTAGGTTACGCTGTACGGGTCTCAGGGGCATTTCCGGTACGGCGTGACAAGTCTGACAGGAAGGCCATCCGGACGGCGCTTGCTCTTCTTAAACAGGGGCAGGTTGTAGGGGTATTCCCGGAAGGGACCAGAAGTCACTCGGGAGATCTGCTCAAGCCTCACCTGGGTGCGGCAATGCTTGCGATTAAGGCTGGTGTGCCGATGCTTCCGGTAGCACTCAGCGGAACCAGGGGGTTGTTTGGTAAAATAACAGTTTATGTCGGGGAGCCTATTCACCGCAGTGGTGGCGAGAAAGCTACCAAGGCCGATCTCGAACAAGCCAGCGACCAGGCGATGGATCAGATTATGACGTTACTCGAAAACAGGAAAGTTTCGTAGGAACGATAAAATAGATAAGTATCAGGAGGATTCTTAGTTCTCAAGCGATGTTCTGAGGGTTTGAAAAGCGGTGATGCTATGGATGTGCGTGTGGCCGCAAAAGCAGGTTTCTGCTTTGGTGTCAAAAGAGCCATAGTGATGGCCCGGACAACGGTACGCGGCAGGGCTGGTCCCATTTATACTCTGGGGCCTTTGATTCACAACCCCCAGGTTGTGGCCAGCCTGGCAGAGATGGGCATAAAGGAAATACAGGACATAAATGATGTTGAAGAGGGAACCTTAGTAATTAGGTCACACGGCGTTGGCCCGGATATGCTGAATACAGCCAGGGAAAAAGGTTTGAACATAGTGGACGCGACCTGCCCGTATGTTCGCAGGGCACAGGATTTTGCCCGTGCACTCACGGATCAGGGATACCAGGTGGTTGTGGTTGGCGACAGGGAACACCCGGAAGTAAAGGGGATCGTGGGCTGGACTGGCGGCAGGGCAGAGGTTGTGGAGAATGCTGATGAAGCGGCCGTTCTGGATCATAAGGACTCATTTGGGGTTGTAGCCCAAACAACGCAGCCGTTGGCTAATTTTAATTCTGTTGTCAATACCTTGCGAGACAGGGGTGTAGAGCTGAAAATATGCAATACCATTTGCAGCTCTACGACCGAGAGGCAGCAGGCAGCACTGGATCTGGCCAGGCAGGTTGAGATAATGATCGTGGTCGGAGGGGCAAACAGCGCCAATACCAGAAAGCTTGCGAGTATCTGCCGCACTTCGGAAACAACCACCCATCTTATTGAAACGGCAGATGGGCTAAAACAGGACTGGTTTAAAGGTGTAAAGGTGGCTGGTTTAACAGCGGGTGCGTCCACACCTGACTGGATTATAGAGGAGGTAAAGAGACGAATGAGTGAATTTGATGAAATGAACAGCCCTGAGGAAGGCATGAAAGAAGCAGTTGAAGTAAAGGCTGTTCGCCATGGAGAAATTGTGACGGGAACAGTGGTTTACGTAGGCCAGGACGAGGTATTGGTAGATGTCGGGGCCAAATCCGAAGGTGTTATTCCCATCAGGGAGCTATCATGCTGTGAAGTAACATCCTCACAGGATATCGTTAAAGTGGGGGATGAAATAGAAGTATACGTGTTAAAAGCTGAGGACAACGAGGGCAAGCTGATCCTTTCCAAGGAGAAAGCAGATGCGGAAAAGGCATGGGTCAAACTGGAGGAAGCTCTAGACTCGGAGGAACCAGTTAAGGGTATTGTGCGTGATGTGGTCAAGGGCGGTCTGCTGGTTGACGTCGGGGTACGCTCGTTTTTACCGGCCTCTCTGGTTGACAGGGGTTATGTTGAGGACCTTTCCAAATACCTGGGCCAGGAAATATCAGCCCGAGTTATAGAAATAAACCGGGGCAGAAAAAAAGTAATATTATCCCGCAAAGCAATTCTTGAAGAGGAATATGGTCGCCTTCGCCAGGAAATGCTCGAAAATCTCCAGGAAGAGCAAGTTGTAAAAGGCGTGGTCCGGCGGCTCACTCAGTTTGGAGCTTTTGTTGATATAGGCGGCGTTGATGGTCTGCTGCACATATCCGAGATGTCCTGGTACCGGATTAGCCATCCCTCGGAGGTGGTTAAAGTCGGCGATGAGCTTGATGTTATGGTGCTGCGGGTGGACCGGGAGAATGAAAAAATTTCCCTGGGTTTGAAGCAGATCCTGCCAAATCCCTGGGATACTGTGGTTGAAAAGTATCCGGTTGGTGCCATTATCAAGGCGAAAGTAGTGCGCCTGGTGCCTTTTGGCGCATTTGTCCAGCTGGAGCCTGGTGTGGAGGGTTTGGTTCATATATCTCACCTGGCTGACCATCACGTTGCCAAACCGGATGAAGTTGTAGCAGAGGGAGAAGAGGCAGACGTTAAGGTTCTGAGTGTGGACCCGACCGAAAAGCGCATCCGCCTGTCCATCAGAGAAGTGACCAGGGAAAAGCAGGAGCGGGAATATCGTGATCATAACGCAGGTAAAACACAGGAAACCTCAAACGTTGTAACAATAGGAGATATGGTGGGAAACCTGTTTGAAAAGCAGCAGGAAGCCATAGATAAACAGGTAGCCATAGATAAACAGGTAGAAGAAGAGCAAGGCGATGAGGAAAGCGCAGCAGAGGTAAAAGAGGAAAAAGAGGATAAAGAAGAAGATAATAAATAACAATAAATATCTATGGTTTAGACACAATTTCATTATATAAGAGTAGTATAGCGCGGCTGCAAAGCCGCCTTTTTTTTGTATAATTCTGAGCTGGATGGACAGCCTAAATTTAGTTATTTCCAAGCACAAGGAGGCTGAAGCAGATTGGACCAATATCCTTTAGGGATCATCGTTTTATTAATTGCGTCAGTTTTAATCTACCTGGGCCTGGCTCATCGTGTTCTGGACCGCATGAGGTTAACAGACCGGGGAGCGCTGGTGGTTATTGGGGCGATTTTGGTAGGTAGTTTTATTGATATCCCCCTGCCGTTTATTCCATTCGATACATCTGTTAACGTTGGTGGGGCACTGGTTCCTATCGGTCTTGCATTTTACCTTCTCTACAGGGCGGGAAGCCGCAAGGAATGGGTCAGGGCGCTGCTTGGGGCAGGTGCTACGGGAGTTATTGTTTATGTCATCGGCTCCCTGATCAACTCTGGTGCGACCATGGAGCCGGCAGGGCGTTACGCGGTTATCGACGCCATCTACCTTTATCCATTGGTCGGGGGGTTAACGGCCTATTTAATCGGGAGATCAAGGAGGGCCGCCTTTATAGCGGCCACCCTGGGAGTGCTGCTGGTTGACGTGTTTCAATTTGTATGGCTTTTTAACCAGGGCGCCCCGGCGAACTATGCTATGATGATAGGCGGCGCTGGCGCCTTTGACACTATAGTTCTCGCCGGTATCGTGGCGGTGCTTCTGGCAGAAGTGTTGGGTGAATCCCTGGAACGCCTGTCAGGCGGGCCAAGAACCGATGGTCGCCCGCCGGAACTGGTAAAGGGTTTAAAGAAACCGGAAGTTAATAGAACGGATGCGCCGGTAAAAAAGACAGGACCGGAGACAATAAGGCATAACCAGGGAAAGGTGGCTGATGTTCATGAAGAGGATTAGGTTTAAAATAGCTTTTACAGTAATTCTGGTCCTGGCCGGGGTTTCACTGGCTTATTTCAATTCACTGCTGAACCATGAATTGGTTCCCTCCATCTCAACAGCGGGCCTTTTTAGCGAGGAAAGCCCGGACCATCAAGTCGGAAGGTATACGACAATCGTTGATGAGCAGGGAAACGTACTCAGCATGATGTCCCGGACGGTTTATGTTGGTGACGAACTGTACACCGACGAAGGGCGCAGCTACCGGGTGGTCAAGGTTGAGGGAGACCGCGCTGTGGCAGAGTTTCTGGGAATGGACTCTCAGATCGTAGCATATAATGAAATTTACTCCGGCATGGAGGCGCCGGCGATGACTAACCTGGCTCAGCAGCAGAGCAAGAGAAACATAGCCGTTTACCACACCCATACTGCTGAATCCTACGTGCCCACGGACGGAAGAGAAGCCATACCCTTTAAGGGGGGTATTTACCAGGTGGGTAAAGCAATGGTCTCAAAACTGCAGGCTGTCGGCTTAAATGTTAACTATGATGAGACACCGCACGACCCGCACGATAACAACGCTTATGTCCGTTCCCGGCGCACGGCGGCAAGCCTCATCAAGCAAGGACCCGCGGCCATTTTTGACGTGCACCGCGACGGAGTTCCCGATCCTAATTTCTACCGGGCGGAAATCGCGGGACAGAAAGTAGCCAGGCTGCGTATTGTCGTAGGCAGGCAGAATCCCCGGCAGGACGCCAACATGGATTTTGCCAGGCGGATGCTTTCTGCGGCGAACAATATGCACCCGAGAATCGTTAAAGAGATTTTTGTGGGGAAAGGATCCTTTAACCAGGATTTGTCCGCAACAGCGCTCCTGCTTGAAGCCGGTACCCACACCAACACCAGGGAAGAAGCTGAGCGCGGTATCGGGCTCTTCTCAGAATCAGTTCCCGCTGTCCTCGGTATAGCCGGTGCGCCTCCTGGAGCGGCGGCGCCCCAGGGCGCTGACAGGGCCCCTGCGGGTGGCGCCTGGAGAGCCATCGGATGGATTTTGGGCCTGACCCTGGCCGGTGGCGTTGCCTTTCTTCTGATTAATGCGGGGAATCTGGATAACGCTAAAAAGAGCCTGTCCGGCTTCGGCAGGGAAATCACAAGCTTTATCAGTACCCGCAGTGCGGCTCTTAAGCCCGGTATGGGTGATCATGACCAGGACGGGGATAACAAATAGAATAGAACCTGGAGAAAAAGAATGCCTGAATACATGCCCGATTACCTCACCGTGATTTTGGCCGGTATTTTAGCCGGCACTATCACCCGCTTTGTCCTGCTGCGGATCGATTACCGGCAGTATCCAGGTTACCCGCACGGCTACCTGGCGCACATATTTATAGGTTTCATCGCCTCCGCGCTGGGCGCTGTGGCAGTCCCTGCCATTATTAAGCCGGATTTTACCGCAGTTACCTTTTTGGCGCTTGCGGCGCAGCAGTTCCGGGAAATCCGTACTATGGAGCGCCGCACGCTGGAGAGCCTGGAAAGGACTGAGCTGGTTAAAAGGGGCCTCGACTATATTGAGGGAATTGCAAGGACTTTTGAGGCCAGAAATTATCTGGTGATGGGGACATCCTTCGCTACCAGTGTTGCCGCCCAGTTTGCAGGGATTCCCGCCGCCTTCATTGTTGCCGCCCTGTCGCTGCTGGTCAGCCTCCATTTCATGTCCGGAGAAGTTATCGGTGATATCTGCGATGTGGTTCCAGCCAGGCTCAGCTTTGACGGAGCTATCCTGAAGGTGGATGATATAAGTATCATTAACGTCGGTTTAAAACCGATGCGTGAAAAAATCCTGAACGAAGGTCTGGCGGTAATGGTCAAGCCTCATGGTGGAAATGCCAGGGCAACCGTGCATGATATGGGGCAGCGCAGTGCGGTAGCATTTAACGCCGCCGTGATCCTGGGTACTAAAAAGGATGTGGACATACCGGAATTTACACCCCTGGCAAGAAAAAATCCGGATACAGGAGAGGTGGGCTTATATATTTTACCGGTTGAAAAGGATATGGAACAGCTTATAGCGGCGGTTAAGCTCACCCCCATTCTGGAAAGCGCCAGAAGTAAACCGTTAAAGGCAGGGCCAGTAATCAAGGAGGCCAGGAATAAGAAGGTGAATTGATAAAAATGGAAGATTCGGCCGGAGGAAAAATATTAGCTGTGGTATCGATAAAAAAGGATCGGGTCAGCGGGGGAGCACCCATTTTTTTTGCCAGCAATGAGGAGGAGCAGGAGAAAGTAGCCAGCTATCTGTCCAGAATACTCGATGCCATGGTGCACGATCTGGAAAATGGGACTTATATCCTGGTTAAGCATTAAATAAAATCAGAAATTTGGCTATAAGCAGCTTTGATTAAAACCCCGGCGTTTAAAAAAGGAGACAGTAAATGAAAATAATCTACCACTGTTACGGCGGAGCTCATTCCTCAGTAACCGCCGCTGCTATACATCTTGGATTACTGCCGATGGACCGTGTGCCTCAGCATGAAGCGTTCTCGAAGATACCTCTTTATGACCGGCAGGATGCCAACGAGCACGGGCATATTTTCTTCCTTGGTACTGATGAAATTGGCAATGATGTTTACCTGACAGCACGGCGCAGCAGGCCGGAAGTATTAGAACGGATTTATGAAGATTTGTCAGGTATGTTTGATATACCAAGAGAGGATTATTTTTTAGTTAATGTGATGAAGAAAGTCAACCTGACCATGAAAATCGGCGGGTTTCTTTCAAGACGCTGGGGTTTTATTAAGTTTGGGCGACCTATAGTTACCAGTGGTACGCAGACAGCCTATTTTGGATTTGTAGATCTGGTGAAAAAAGTTAAGAACATAGAAAGGTGTTATAATGAAGAAAAAGAAGATCCTTTACTTCAGCGACAGCAAGTTTCCACTGGCAGGCCTGGCGGGGGCTATTCATACAGGCCTCCTGCCGGCGGGAAAGCTGCCGGACAAAACCAGGTTCTGGAAACTCCCGTTTTTGAATTTAAAAAACGTGGAAGGTAGAATTATACCTCTAGGTAATGATCCGGCGGGTAATAGTGTTTTTGCTCTTTCAGTAAAAGGTGAGCGGGGTATGGTCCACCGTCTGGTAGAAAGCATGCTGGCGATTTACAACATACCGCAAGAAGAGATAGCTTTGGTTGACAGCGAAGTTAGTGATAATATGTACTTGATGGCCGGTGGAACTTTATGCCGTTCCTCCTTTTTTGCACCTGTAGGGCAATTGATTGCCATGGCCGGTCTGAGAAAGATATATGAAAGGCTGACCCAGTGGGCTGCTGATGTGAAGTCCACATATTAAATCTCCTTGACGGCATAATGGAAATTTTAGATAATAGTTTAGAGCGTGTATGGGAGGTTTAATCAGAGATGAAACGCAAAGGGCTGGCGGTTGTTCGCGTGGAACCAGGCAGCATTGCCGGTGAGCTCGGGCTTGAACCGGGAGACAGAGTGATCGCGATAAACGGAGAGCCCGTGCGCGACTTAATTGACTATCGCTTTTTTGAGACTGAGGAAAGTTTGTACATAGAAGTAAAAAAGGCTGGTGGCGAGGACTGGGATCTGGACGTGGAGAAGGACTTCGACCAGGGACTGGGTATTGATTTTGGCAGCGGCGCTTTCGGAAGGACCTGCTGCTGTTCTAATAAGTGCGTTTTTTGCTTTGTCGACCAGATGCCTCCTGGTATGAGAAAAACACTCTATGAAAAGGATGATGATTACCGCCTTTCTTTCTGGAGCGGTAACTACATCACCCTCACCAATCTCAGTGAAGCAGATCTGCGCAGAATCACTACGCAGCGCCTTAGCCCCCTGTATGTTTCAGTTCACACCACCAACCCGGTACTGCGTGAGCGAATGCTTGGCAACATTAGGGCTGGTTTAATTTTAGAACAATTGCGCTTCCTGGCTGCCGCGAGGATTGAAATGCACACCCAGGTGGTGCTCTGCCCGGGCTTGAATGATGGCAGAGAACTGGAAAAAACGCTAGATGACCTTTCCAGCCTCTGGCCTTCGGTTCGGTCCCTGGCCGTTGTGCCTGTGGGCTTAACCCGTTACAGGCAGGCTCTTCATCCCCTGCGGACTTTTAAAGCGGAAGAGGCTGGAAAATTACTGTATTGGGTAAATTCAAGGCAGGACGAATTTATTTCAAAGTTTGGGGATCCTTTTATTTTCGCTTCAGATGAGTTTTACCTGCTTTCCGGGGAGCCGATACCCCCTGATGACAATTATGCCGGATATCCCCAGTTGGAAAACGGGGTGGGAGTTACCCGCCTTTTTCTGGACCAGTGGGAGGAGGTAAGAAGTAAACTGCCCCGGGCATCGCGGCGGGGATCTCTAAAAGCTAAAATTGTTACCGCTGCATTGGGAGCGAAAATACTCGGTCCCGTCGTGTCCAGGTTAAATGAAGTAAAAGGGTTGGAGGTATCGCTAAAGACTATACAAAATCATTTTTTTGGCAACCAGGTTACTGTCGCCGGTCTGGTGACTGGAGGGGATCTTGCGTCCCAGCTGACCACTGGTGAAACCGGTGACCTGCTTGTGATTCCGTCGGTCATGTTAAAAAAAGACAGCGCCGTTTTTCTGGACGGTTTAACCCTGGAGGAGCTAGCCGGACGGCTGAAGGCGAGGGTGGCGGTAGTTAATGGACCCCGCCGGCTGGTAGAGGTACTTCTGGGAAATTTGAAAAATGCAGATATTTTAATTGATTCAAGAAGTTAATCCAAGGTAATCGGGTTTAAAATATAATTAGTTACGGTAATAAATAATATTACCGACAGGCATGTGGAGGAGTTATAACGATGTCGAAACCGGTGGTAGCTATTGTAGGGCGGCCCAATGTTGGCAAGTCAACCCTTTTTAACCGCATCGTGGGCGGTCGTATTGCTATTGTAGAAAGTGAGCCCGGTGTAACCAGGGATCGCCTGTACCAGGATGCCGAGTGGTCTGGACGCAGTTTCACCCTGGTGGACACAGGGGGGTTGGATTTCCTGGAGAGCGGTGAAATCATAGATGGTGTAAGGCGGCAGGTAGAACTTGCTATTCTTGAATCAGATGTGGTCCTATTAGTAGTGGACGCCAGGGCAGGTCTTAACCCCGACGATGAAGAAGTGGCTGCTATTGTCAGGCGCTCAAAAAAACCAGCCATACTGATAGTAAACAAGGTTGAAGTTTTTGGTAACGCGACGCAAATATATGATTTCTATAAATTGGGCCTGGGGGACCCTATCCCCGTTTCAGCTGCGGAAGGACTTAACACCGGAGACATGCTGGACAGGCTTGTGGAGTTGCTGCCACCGGCAGAAGGAGATCTATACCCTCCAGATGTGATTAAAATAGCGGTGATCGGACGTCCAAATGTAGGCAAGTCTTCTCTTGTCAACGCTATCCTGGGGGAGGACCGCGTGATCGTCAGCAACATCCCCGGTACAACCAGGGATGCCATTGACACGCCTTTAATGAGGGATGGCAGGCATTATGTTATTATCGATACAGCTGGGATGCGACGGAGGAGCAGGATTGACCGCTCCACAGAAAGGTACAGCGTAATTCGATCGCTCAGGGCTGTTGAACGCAGCGACGTGTCACTGGTCATGTTTGACGCTGTGGAGGGAGTGACTGACCAGGATAAGCGTATCGCAGGCTATGCCCATGAGTCAGGAAAAGCATCGGTGCTGGTAGTAAACAAATGGGACTTGGTTGAGAAAGACGACCGCACCATGAAGCTTTTTACCGAAAGAATAAGGCAGGAATTAGGTTTTATGCAGTATACCCCATTACTATTCATATCAGCAATTACAGGACAGCGTGTTGCAAAGGTTCTGGAGCTGGTTGACTTCGTAGCGGAGCAACATGCCTCACGCATCAGCACACCGGACTTGAATAACCTGCTGCGGGAAGCGACTATGCAGAATCCTCCACCCGCAGACAAGGCCAGGCGGCTTAAAATTCTTTATGCAACTCAGAGTGGGGTTAAGCCGCCAAGGTTTATACTTTTTGTGAACGACCCGGAACTTATGCACTTTTCCTACCTTCGTTACCTGGAAAACCAGGTCCGCTCGGCTTACGGCTTTGAAGGAACCCCAATCCGTTTTTCCCTTCGTAAAAGAGCCAAAGAGTGAACAATTGTGATTTACAGTTTGTACATCTCTGGCGCCGCAGCATGATGCGTCATAATGGGGAAAATATGATGTGGCCGGCGGCTTCAGCTCCTAGAGGGAGAGGGAAATGACAAATATTTTGGTCGTAACAGCAAGCTATTTAATCGGATCTATACCTGTAAGCTACCTGATTGCTCGTTACTGGAAGGGGATTGACATAAGGCGTTGCGGCAGCGGTAACGTCGGCACTACCAACGTTTGGAGGAACGCGGGGCCGCTGGCGGGTGTTCTGGCCCTGTCCGGTGACCTGGGCAAAGGGGTTCTGGCGGTGCTGCTGGCAAAGCATTTCGGCGGTGCGATTCTTGTCTCGGTATCCGGGGTTGCCGCTCTTGCAGGTCACTGCTGGCCAGTCTTCCTTGGTTTCAGGGGAGGAAAGCTTGTGGCAACCGGGGTAGGTGTGATTGCCGCCATATCTTTTCCGGTTGGAGCGCTGTCTGCTTTAATCTGGGTGGCTGTGGTTGGTGTGTCCAGGTACGTTTCTGTGGGTTCGATAGTAGCAGTTGTCTCGATTCCGGTTTTGATGCTTGTCTTTCACCTGGAGACGCCTTACCTGGCCCTGGGTGTTTTCGTAGCAGCTTTTGCGCTTTATAAGCATATTCCAAACATAAAAAGGCTGTCAGCCGGGACCGAACCAAAAATCAATCGAAAATAGAAATACGGGGGTTTTGGCGTGAGTAAACAAATAGGCATATTGGGCGCGGGAAGCTGGGCTACTTCTCTTTCCGTGCTTCTGGCCAAAAAGGGTTATTTGGTTAGGATGTGGTCAATATTACCCGAACTAGCCAGTGAAATCAATGAAACCAGGAAGAACGAAAGTTTCCTTCCTGGAGTTGAGGTGCCGTCCGGTGTTCAGGTGTCGGTTCAGATCGAACAAGTACTGGAGGACGTGGAGGCGGTCATTTTTGGAGTGCCTTCCCATGCTTTTCGCGAAGTCATGATCAAGGCCAAACCATATCTCCCGGGTGGCGCAATGGTAGTTAATGTCGCCAAGGGTATTGAAGAGGACAGCCTGTGCCGCTTGTCCCAGGTCTTTGCCCAGGAAGCCGGGCCGGAGATGATCAAGCGCTATGTGGTACTTTCAGGGCCAAGCCACGCCGAGGAAGTTGGGCGGGAAATACCCACCACGGTGGTGTCGTCCTCCTCATGCATGGAAAGCGCCGGATACGTTCAGGATTTATTTATGTGCGAGCATTTCAGGGTTTATACCAATCCTGACATGACCGGAGTGGAACTGGGGGGTGCGCTTAAAAATATTATAGCCCTTGGAACAGGAATTGCCGATGGCTTGGGCTATGGCGACAACAGCAAAGCGGCCCTGATGACACGGGGGCTTGCCGAAATTTCAAGACTTGGTATGGCTTTGGGGGCCAACCCGCTGACTTTCGCGGGCCTTTCCGGGGTGGGAGACCTGATTGTGACCTGCACCAGCATGCACAGCAGGAACAGGCGGGCAGGTATCGCCATAGGTCAGGGGAAATCGGTGGAACAGGCATTAACAGAGGTTAGAATGGTTGTGGAAGGAGTGCGGACCACACGCGCAGCACGACAGTTGGCGCGAAATTTGAGAGTTGAGATGCCCATCACCGAACAGATCCACAGGGTATTATTTGAAGGGCTTTCTCCGGCGGTTGCTGTGAAAAACCTGATGACCAGGGGAAAAACCCACGAGATGGAATAGGTGGCCCTTGCCGCTGCAGCAGTGGGAAAGATAATCTATAAATAAAATATTTAAAAAGACATTTTAAATTTTTCAACCGGGGATTGCCCCGGTTTTTTATGTTCAATTATGGTATTTATTGGATAATTTTTTTGTGTTTTTTCAGGCAGCAGGGAATATTCGTCCAACAAGTTCATATATATATACCGTTATCGTATGCTACTGGAAAAATATAGACGTGGACTAGGTTCCACGGCAAAAACGTAATATTTTATGTTTTATGTGGGGAGGGATGCAATAAATTTATTATAGAAAAGTCCCTATAATATTTTTAAGGAGGGAGTGTATGCATGGAGATGAACGATATTTTCCGCGATATAGCGGAGCGCACCGGCGGGGATTTATACCTCGGTGTTGTAGGAGGCGTCCGCACCGGCAAATCTACGTTTATTAAACGTTTAATGGAGCTAATGGTGCTTCCCAACATGCAAAATGTTTACGACCGTGAGCGTGCCAAGGATGAACTGCCTCAGAGCGCGGCAGGGCGGACGATCATGACGACAGAGCCAAAGTTTATCCCAAACGAAGCTGTTGAAGTTCAAATAACGCCAAACCTGAACATTAAGATGCGGATGGTGGACTGTGTAGGGTACCGGGTGGAGGGCGCACTTGGTTACGAAGAAGAAGACGGTCCCCGGATGGTTTCCACCCCGTGGTTCGAGGAGCCAATTCCTTTCCAGGAAGCTGCCGAGGTGGGAACCAGAAAAGTTATTTCCGAGCATTCCACTATGGGCCTGGTTATAACTACGGACGGGAGTATAACTGAAATCCCAAGGGAAAGCTACATTGAGGCTGAGGAAAGAGTAATCGAGGAGCTAAAAAGCATCAACCGCCCTTTCCTAATTCTTCTCAACAGCACCGATGCCGCCGGCGAGGAAGCCTCGAGGCTCGCCGCCGAACTGAGCGAAAAATATGACATACCGGTTTTACCTATAGACTGCGCCCAAATGAACCAGGCTGATATTTTAAACATCCTGGAGAAACTTCTCTACGAATTCCCGGTTAATGAAGTTAATATCAGCCTGCCGGCCTGGGTTGAGGAGTTGGATTTCAAACACTGGCTCAGACAAAAGTTTGAAGATTCCGTTCGCGAAACGGTTAAGAGTATTCAGCGCCTTAGAGATGTGAACATGGCAGTTGAGTCACTGGCGGATTATGATTTCGTTGAAACAGTCAGCCTGCGGAGTATGGATATGGGCACCGGATCGGCAGCCATCAATGTTACATCCAGCCAGGCGCTGTTTTACCAGGTCCTTAGTGAGCAGTCAGGCTTAAGTATCGAGGGTGAAAAAGAGCTGTTTCGCCTGGTCAAAAATCTCAGCGTTGCCAAGCGGGAATACGACAAGGTGTCAGAGGCGCTGGTCGAGGTCAGGGAAAACGGCTACGGTGTGGTCACACCAAGCCTGGATGAATTGATCCTGGAAGAGCCGGAACTGATTCGCCAGGGCAATCGCTTCGGGATTAAGCTTAAGGCGAGCGCACCTTCACTGCACATGATCAGGGCAGATATAACCGCCGAGATCACCCCGATCATAGGCACTGAAAAGCAGTGTGAGGAGCTGGTGCAGTATATGCTCAGGGAATTCGAGGATAACCCTCAAAAAATCTGGAAATCTGAAATCTTCGGCAAATCGGTGCACGATCTCGTGCGGGAAGGAATCCAAAACAAGATTCAGCGCATGCCGGAAAATGCCCAGTCAAAGCTGCAGGAAACACTGCAGAGGATTGTCAACGAAGGCTCCGGCGGCCTGATCTGTATTATAATTTGATAAACATGAACCGGTCACCCGGCCGGTTTTTATTTTTTAATAGCGTTTTTGGGAGCCGAAGTAAACGCAGCCCCAGCGGTAAAAGGCGATGAAGGCCCTTGAGGACAAAAACGTCAGAGTCAAGGCGTAAAAAGAAGTAAACCAGCTCCAATTTAAGTACTTAATAACTTGGGTATGCAACTCCAGCGGATACTCTATGACGACTATGCCTGCGCTAAACATAATAGCATAATAAAATATGGGTAAGAGGCCTTTTTCCCTGGTGACCTGGTTATATAAAACGCATAAGATAGGGAATATCCAGAATTCAAACAGAAGACTCATTTTGAAAAATTGAGGAAGTTGTCTGTAAGGATATTCAATATAATTGACGGTAACAACTATTGTACCCAATATACTGTCAAGAACGCATTTATATAAAAAAACCACAACCCAGTCCCGGAAGTAGCGCCAGTCCACCGCGAAAACAAGCAGAATCAGGGCCGCAAGCGCCGTGATTACCGTAATGACAAGCTCAACATTTGTATTCATCTTGCCTCACTCCCCTTATTGATACTGCCGACACCCAGGGCGTGGTTGAACCAGAGGATCTTCTCCACGGTGTTGCCCTGTCCCTCATGGCAATGAATAATCAAAATGACTTTTGCTAAGCCGGACTTTTTAGATCCTCTCCGTCCTCCGATCAGGTAGTAAAAAATAAAACCCAATGCAGAGCCGGCTAAGAGCCCGATAAGGCCCCATATTATCGGCCCCCACTTCCATACAAACCCGTAGATGACCCCCAGAACCATAAACGTCGTGCCCATGATAACCGCACTGTCCAACGCGCTGATCCTGTCCGGACGGTCGATGGTGTCAACGATATCCGCCCGGTCTTTGCGCTCTTTTAGAGGGACAGCCAGTATTCTTTCTTTTGCTACGCCGCGCTTTTCAAGTTGACACAGGGCCATTTCGAGCTGCAGGTTGTGTTCGAAGTAACAAAGGACGTACAAATATTTTCACCAACTTATTATTAATTTGTATCCGGCATGATAAAATCAGGACTCTGATAGTTTTCCGTTAAAAATATGGACTGCTCGTACTCAAAAAGCTTGTTTTTTTCCAAGTTATGTACATAGGAATCATATACTGAAAACGCGTAAACCGACGGGGAAAAGAGCAGCCACTCCGGGCTGGTAACGGCGGCCGCCAGCCCGAAATCACCGGTAAATGTACAATGGATTGCTTCTAAGACGTTAGAATAAAAAGAGGCCAGGATCCAAAAGAACATAAGGAAAAAGCCTGTTATAAGCCTTTGATTGTACAGGTGACCGGCCCCCGGCATGATCAGGGACCAGGCCGCGGAAACCCAGGGCGCCCTTTTTACGAGAAAGTTTGTTTCCAGTGGATTTATGCTAACTGGGTCCACGTGCTGGCGTTTTTGCTCCGCCAGTGCGGCAAACTTGTTCTGCACGACCGTTAAACGGTAGCTGTCCCAAATAGCAAAAACATATACGGGCACATACAGGAGCAGCCACCGGATATCCAGCGCTTCCCTGGCGAGGTCGAGCTACCCGGTAAAGGAATACAATATTGACAGGTTAAGATCCGCCTTGATATTGATGATGATCTCCAGCGCGATCAGGATAAAGCCTTTTAGATAACTGCCCAGCCTGATATGTCCCAGCCCGGGAAAGGTGGCTGACAGCCACAGTGTCATCCAGGGGTTTCTCGGGCTGATAATACTGGTCGAAAAAGCAGATAGGTGGGCTTTGGGCCGGCGCGTCTTTTCCTGCTGATTAATTTGCAACTGACACACCCCTGTAAGAATAAAGTATAATTATTCTTTTCCAAAAACAAAAAAATATGAGGAATGGCGTTTTTTGTATTCTTTGTATTGCCAATATCATCTTGCGGCAATTAAAATATGCTATAATGACTACCAGGAGTTGTCGCAAAAACCCGTCCGCGCTACCGCGTCCGGGGTTTCCCGAACAACTTTGAATGGAGGGCATGTTATGCAGAAAAATATAATCAATGTGGGCCTGCTGGGCATGGGTACTGTGGGCAAAGGCGTTTACCGTATCCTTAAGGAAAACCGTGCCGTCATTGAACAAAGAGTGGGCGCCGCCATTGAGATAAAAAAAGTTCTCGTGAGAGACGTGTCAAAGGACAGGGGTGTCGTGACCGGGGATGTAATATTTACCTCCGATGTCCTCGACATTTTGGACGACCCCGGTATTGACATTGTTGTGGAAGTAATGGGTGGGATCGAGCCCGCCCTTGAATATTCCCTGCGCGCCCTTAAGCTGGGGAAAAGCCTGGTTACCGCTAATAAGGACATGATCGCCCTGCATGGCGGGGAACTTTTCAAAACCGCTGAGGCGAACAGGTGTGATTTGCTTTTTGAAGCAAGCGTCGCCGGGGGAATCCCCATTATCAAGCCGTTGAAAGAGTGCCTGGCAGCCAACAAAATTAGCCAGGTGATGGGAATAATAAACGGCACGACAAATTACATGCTCACGAGGATGAGCAGTGAGGGGCTTGAATTTCAACAGGCGCTCGAAGAGGCGCAGTCCCTGGGTTATGCCGAGGCCGACCCCAGCGCTGACGTTGAAGGTTATGACGCTGCGCGCAAACTGGAGATACTCGCTTCTATCGCCTTTAACACCAGGGTGCCCTTAAATGAGATATACGTTGAAGGGATCACCGGCATTACCGCCGAAGATATTAAATATGCCTCTGAGTTGAACTATGTCGTAAAACTGCTGGGTATAGCCAGGGAAAGCGGGGATGGCATTGAGGTCCGCGTACACCCGGCGCTGCTTCCCAAAAACCACCCTCTCGCCTCTGTAAATGATGTTTTTAATGCCATTTTCGTCAGTGGAGATGCGGTAGAGGATGTCATGTTCTATGGCCGGGGCGCAGGTGGAATGCCCACTGCAAGCGCGGTGGTTGCAGATGTTATGGCCGCCGCCCGCAATCTGCTCAGGAACGTACCCGGGATAATCAGCTGTACCTGTTACGATGATAAGCCGGTAAAATCAATGGGGCTGACTTCAACCAAGTATTATATCAGGCTTAATGTTGCCGACAAGCCCGGTGTGCTGGCAAGCATCGCCTTCATTTTTGGCAAGAAGGACGTTAGCCTGGCTTCGGTGATCCAGCATACCACCGGTGAGTCAGCTGAACTGGTACTGGTTACCCATAAGGTGCTTGAGAAGAATTTACAGGACGCTCTTACCGATATAAAAAAACTACCTGTTGTAAAAAAGATATCCAGTGTCATACGTGTTGAGGGGTTTAGATGATCTTGCATATGTTCTTGTATTTTTTTAAAGCCGATACAGGGGGATTCCTCTGATGATTCGAGTGCAGGTGCCAGCCACCACGGCTAACCTTGGTCCGGGGTTTGACTGTCTTGGGATGGCTTTGGAGCTTCATAATATTATAGAAATTATTCCTACCTCCCGCAGCTTTTCAATTGAAGTTTCAGGCGAGGGCGCTGCGGATATTCCCAGGGATGAGAACAACCTGGCTTTTCAGGCCGCGCGGCGCGTTTTTCAACAGGCAGGATGCTCCATGGGCGGTTTGAAGCTGCGCCTGTCAAACCAGATACCAGTTGCCCGTGGTTTGGGCAGCAGCACATCGGCCGTTGTTGGGGGAATAATTGCCGCCAACCTCCTGACCGGCGGAAGACTTTCAGTAAAGGAAATGATATCCCTCGCCAGTTCTATCGAAGGTCACCCGGACAACGTAGCTCCTGCCGTGCTGGGCGGGATAGTGGTTTCCGTACTCTCGGACGGTGAGGTAAAGTATCTTAAAATAGAACCGCCTCAAGGTTTAAAAGGTGTAGTAGCAGTACCGGACTTTGTCCTCACGACAAAAACCTCGAGAGAGGTGATCCCGTCCCAGGTCTCATTTCAGGATGCCGTTTTTAATGTCGGTCGCGCCGCACTGCTGGTGGCTGCTCTGCAGCAGGGTGATCTCGGTCTGTTGAGCGTGGCGATGGAAGACCGTCTTCACCAGTCTTTTCGATCATCCCTGATCCCCGGCCTGAAAAAAGTAATCGCCGCAGCCAAACTTGCCGGCGCCAGGGGAGTTACTTTGAGCGGGGCAGGTCCCACGGTAATCGCCTTCGCGGACGCTAACCTGGAACTGATAGCGCGGGTTATGGGCGACACCTTCCGTCAGAACGGTGTAAAATCCAGGGTCCTGGTTTTAAAGCCAAGCCCGATAGGGGCCAGGGCGCTGGAGATTAAGTAAATTATACGTATTTCATCAAAAATATAAGGAAGGCGATTTTATTCAATGCTTGTAATTCAGAAATACGGTGGTAGTTCGGTAGCTGACGCTGAGAGGATCCGAAGGGTGGCCCGCCGGGTTGCCTCGGCCAGGGCCGGGGGTGATGATCTTATTATAGTTGTTTCAGCCATGGGGGACACCACCGATCATTTAATTCAACTAGTTAAAGCTTTAACGGGAACCCCGCCAAACCGGGAAATGGATGTAATCCTGTCTACCGGAGAGCAGGTGTCCATAGCGCTTTTGTCAATGGCTATTAATGATCTGGGGCACCCGGCCATATCGTTAACTGGGGCCCAGGCAGGTATAATGACTGACGGGGCGCATACCAAGGCTAAAATACTGACAATTAACACCACCCGGCTTCGGCAGGAACTGAACCGGGGCAATATAGTAGTAGTTGCGGGATTCCAGGGTGTGAGCAAAAAAAACAATATTACCACCCTCGGACGGGGTGGCTCAGATACTACTGCGGTTGCTCTCGCAGCAGCTTTAAAAGCTGACCGGTGCGAAATTTATACTGACGTAGACGGGGTTTACACGACTGACCCGCGAATTGTTTCTGAAGCGCGAAAATTAGATATGGTTTCGTATGAAGAAATGCTCGAGCTCGCTAACCTGGGTGCGGCAGTGCTTCATCCAAGGGCGGTGGAACTGGCCATGAAGTATAAGATACCGCTGCATGTGCTTTCCAGCTTCAACCATAACCCCGGAACGGTAGTAAAGGAGGCAGGGAATATGGAAAAATTGCTCCTGGTAACTGGTGTAGCTTGCGACCTGAATGTGGCCAAAATTGGTTTGTTCGATGTTTTTGACCGGCCTGGTATTGCATACAATTTATTCAAGGCTCTGGCGGATGAGAAGATTAATGTGGATATGATTGTTCAAAGCGCCATGCGCGATGAAAGGAACGATATATCATTTACCTGCCCCAAGGGGGACCTTAAAAGAGCACTTGCCGTTGTGGAAAAACTGCATAAAGTGGTTGGAGCCCAAGGCTTTACATCTGATGAGGGTGTGGCCAAAGTCTCTATTGTCGGCGCCGGAATGGTCAGTAACCCTGGTGTTGCCGCTGAGATGTTTGAAGCCCTGTTCAATGAGGGTATAAACCTTGAGATGATCAGTACATCTGAGATTAAGGTGTCCTGCATCATCAAGGCTGACTTAACGGAAAAGGCGGTAAAAGCCCTGCATAAGAAATTTAAACTGGCTGAAATAGCAGGGTGTTCGTAGCAGAACAAAGAATTTAATAACAGTCACTCTCCGGCCTTCCGCTCAGGAAGGCTGTGTGCTGTAAAGGGGAGGGGTTAATGTTGTCGGGTGGGTATGATTACGGAAAGTGGCATATTTTGCTGGCGGTGCTGGCAGGCTTGATCATGGGCCCGCTTGACGCAAGCATTGTATACATTGCCATGCCATCTATAGCCGGGCACTTTGGCGTTAATCCAACAATCGTAGGCTGGGTTTCAATGTCGTATCTTCTGGTGTTGGGAAGCTTCCTGTTAGCATTCGGACGCCTGGGTGATATGTTTGGCTTCAAAAGGCTAAACCTGCTCGGCCTGCTGGTTTTTACAGCCTCATCTGCACTTTGCGGCCTGGCGCCCAACCTGACCGCTCTGGTAATTTTAAGGGGATTGCAGGCAGTAGGCGCAGGTCTGACCATGGCTATGGCGCCGGCGATCATTACAGCAGTTTTCCCTGCCAACGAGCGGGGCAAGGCCCTTGGTATAACTGGTATGGTGGTTGCAGTGGGTTTGGCGCTTGGGCCCAGTCTGGGAGGCATTCTGGTTGATCTGGCGGATTGGAGAATGGTTTTTTATGTCAATATTCCTATTGGAATAGCAGCATACCTCTGGTGTCTCAAGGTTTTACCGGATGCGCACGCCAGCCAGCGCCAGGCTTTTGACTGGCTGGGAGCTGTACTTGCCTTCTTGGGGCTGTTTGCCATGCTGCTTTTTTCCAGCCGGATTCAGGTTGCTGGCTGGTCGTGGTCCTTTGTGCTTCTGGGTTTAGCCGCGCTGACCCTCCTTAGTAGTTTTATTATAATTGAGAAACGCGTGCAGGAACCAATGCTGGATTTAAAACTGTTCCAAAACAGAATTTTTTCAGCGGGCAATGGTGCTTCATTGATGAATTTTATGACTCAGTATGTTATTGTATTTGTCACCCCTTTTTTTCTGCAGACGCTGCTTGGACACTCTGCCAGCATGGCAGGTGGTATAATGACCGCCTTCCCCCTGACAGTGCTTTTTGTTGCCCCGCTATCCGGAGCGCTATCGGACAAAATAGGACAGCGCGGGCTGGCTTTTACCGGTTCTCTTTTATGCACTGTCGCCGCGCTGGCGTTGGCATCATTGGACCAGCATTCCGGGCCGCTTGATGTGGCCTGGAGGCTGAGCGTCTTTGGTTTGGGCACAGGTATGTTTCAGTCCCCGATAACAAGCGCAATGATGGGTGCTGTGCCTTTGTCACGCCTTGGCATAGCCTCTGGAGTGCTGGCTACAACCCGCAATATAGGAATGGTGCTGGGAATAGCACTGGGCGGAGCGGTACTGTCCGCCCGGCAGGTTGCAGGTCCAGAGTTTCTTTACGGGTTTAATTACGCTTACATAACAGCGGCTGCCTTTTCGCTGGCCGGGACCTTGGTATGCCTTTTAGCCAGACCTGCACCCGTCAGCAGCAGCATCAACAGCCCTTCGTGAAAGACGATACCTTTCTTGTTAAAATGCCGGCGGCCGGGATTAGACCCCTGTGACTGGAAGGCTGCCCCTTATAAAGTAGTCCATCAGCCTGTGGCCTTCCTGGATCATAAAGCCGCTGTACGCCGCAGACTTTTCACTGTATAATCTGCCGGATACCTTTCCGTTATTTTGACTGCAGCATTTGAATATGGCAAAGGGTACCGGTTCGCTTGAATGTGTCATAGTGCTGAGCGGAGTCCGATGGTCAGGCAGGAGCATTATTTTATAGCTATTAAAAGCTTTTAGGCCATCCAGCAGCTGTCCGAGCACCTGGTCGACCATTTCGATTGCCGCCACCTTGGTGTCGATTTCACCCCTGTGCGCAGCCGCATCAGGCGCCTCAACATGAACGTATACAAAGTCCTTCCCGCTTTTTAGCTCATCAAGAGCGGCGTGTACCTTTCCCCTGTAATTGGTGTGGATAGTGCCGGTCACATTTTCGACTTTCACCACATCCAGCCCGGCACAGATCCCTATGCCTTTAATCAGGTCCACAGCTGAGACCACAGAGCCGCTCAAACCGTATTTATTGTGGAATTTTTCTATGGCCGGCTTTTTGCCCTGCCCCCAGAACCATATTGAATTAGCCGGCCTCAAACCGGATTCTTTCCTCTTTCGGTTGACCTGGTGATTGTGCAGAATATCGTAGCTTTCCCGCATTAAATGCCCCAGGGTATCGCTGCCTTCTCCATCCGGCAGGTGTCCTTTAATAGATTTTCCTGAGATATCATGAGGGGGTGTCAGTTTCCCGCCTGTGGGCCCGCCTCTCCAGGTCAGGAGGTGCCTGAAGCCAAAACCGGCATGAAAGTTTAAAACGTCAGTGCCAAGATCAACGTTTATTTTTTTTATCAGCTCACTTGATTCTGCAGTTGTAATCTCGTCAGCACTGTAGTCTACCATAATTTTGTTTTTATAATCGTCATTCTCGGAAAGGGTTACCAGGTTGCAGCGAAAGGCCGCGTCGTTATTTCCGAGCTTGACGCCCATGCTGACTGCTTCCAGGGGTGAGCGTCCGGTATAATATTTTCGAGGGTCATAACCCATTACAGAGAGATTGGCCACATCGCTGCCCGGGGGGAAACCCTCCGGAACAGTCCTGGCCATGCCTATTTCTCCTTGAGAGGCCAGAAAGTCCATATTAGGCGTGTCTGCGTATTCAAGAGGTGTCTTGCCGCCGAGATCAGGTATTTCATAATCGGCCATGCCATCTCCAAGCAATATGACGTATTTCATGATATTTTCTCCTCTTCTTATGTGATCAGTCATAATCTTTATTCTCCCGCAGTAGTTATTATCCTGCACTATTTTAGCTTGTAAACACATGTTATTTTATACTGAACCATGGAGAAAAATGTTCTTTAAGTATCATTACCGCACTCCTGATGTTAAAATGGTTTGAAAGAGGGTGGTAAAAGCAATGCAAGAGATGCGCATTCTATCTCCCACAGCCATCCTGGGGTATGGGTTTCCATTAGAATCGTTTAAGGAGGCACTTAGGCGGGAACCACATGCTATTGCTGTGGATGCCGGTTCCACCGATCCGGGACCTTATTACCTGGGCGCCGGAGCCTCGTTCACAAATGGTCGCGCGGTCAGACGGGACCTTGAATTGCTGCTGGAAGCGGCAGTTGGAAATAAAATACCCCTGCTTATTGGTACAGCGGGAGGCAGCGGGGGAGAACCTCACTTGAAAAGGGATTTGGATCTGATTATGGGGATTGCCAGGGAGAGCAATTTGCAGTTCAGGCTGGCAGTTATTCACTCTGAAATAGGCCGGGAAAAGGTTAGGAAATCCCTGCGGCAGGGCAGGATAACACCACTTGGACCTGTTCCTGATTTAAGCGAGGAAGTTTTGGACCGGACCGTGCGGATAGTAGCTCAGATGGGAGTGGAACCTGTGGTCGGAGCCCTGGATGCCGGAGCGCAGGTAGTTTTGGCCGGCCGTGCCTATGATCCTTCGGTCTTTGCCGCGCCGGCCTTGAGGAATGGTTATGATCCGGGACAGTCCGTACATCTGGGTAAAATTCTTGAGTGCGGCGCTATTGCCGCAGCGCCGGGGAGCGGCAGCGACTGTCTTTTTGGGCGTATTGGCAAGGGATATTTCGAGGTAGAATCTGTAAATTCTGCGCGGCGCTGCACCGTCAGTTCAGTTGCCGCCCATACGTTGTACGAAAAAGCTAACCCGATGGTACTGCCAGGCCCTGGAGGTTGCCTCGAGCTGACGGATGCCAGGTTTGAGCAGATTCGGGAGGACAGGGTAAGGGTGACGGGGAGCAGGTTCGTTCCGGCTGATAGATATTTCGTCAAGCTGGAAGGAGTTAAAAAAGAAGGTTACCGGACGGTTGCCATCGCCGGATGCCGGGACCCTGTGATGATCAGGGAAATAAATCAGGTAGCCAAGTCAGTAAGAGAGAGGGTGCGTGACAATTTTTCGGCAGCTGGCGACAATTATTATCTCGATTTTAAGCTTTACGGAATAAATGGAGTCATGGGTGCGCTTGAACCGGAGCATGATGCAGTTCCCAACGAGTTGGGCATAATTATAGAGGCTGTGGCGCAAACCCAGGAAGAAGCTGATACGGTCTGCGCTTTTGCCAGGTCAACGATGCTCCACTGCAGCTACCAAGGCCGTATTGCGACGGCGGGAAATTTGGCCTTCCCGTATTCTCCGTCGGATTTCAGGGGTGGGGAAGTGTACCGCTTCAGTGTCTACCACCTGCTGGAAGTAGAAGATCCCTTCGAGCTTTTTCCCATGGAGTTGGTTAGTATCTGATAAAGGGTGATATAAATAATTAAGAAAGCAAAGATCACTGAACTCGCAGAAGTTATCCGGAGCAAAAACTCAGGGCCGTTTGAACTGACCCTTGATATTCTTTTTAAAAACCGTGAATATTTTGAGCTTGGGCGCCGCTCAGGAGTGTTTACAAGGGAATTATTTGCCAGACTTTATGGCGTACAGCCGGAAAATGTTATTGATGTAATAGAATACGAACAGGCTAATGCGATAAAAGCAACCATCGTACGGCCTATTGTTTCGGGCGATCCGGGAGATTCCGATATTTATGGCGCCCAGCAGCACGCACCACTGCTGGGGATAGAAGTGCCGCTGGAAGATAACTAGAGCGTCAGTCCAAACTATGACTACGGAAGGAGCAGCAGCATGAACGTATTTACCAGAAACGAGCTAAAGACTTTAATGGAAAAATCAAAAGGCCCTTGTGTTTCAATTTTTATGCCCACTCTCAGGGGAGGTGCACAATCACAACAAAACCCGATCAGGTTTAAAAATTTACTCAGGGAAGCCGAGGAACGCCTTGTGGCGGCTGGTCTTCGTTCTTCGGAGGCGAAGGAACTGCTTGAGCCTGCCCAAAAACTTTTGCTGGACGGTCCTTTCTGGCGGCAGAGTGATGGAATTGCCTTATTTCTTTCCCCAAAGTCATATCGCTATTATCGTCTGCCGTTTGATTTTGAAGAACTTCTGGTCGTAGGTGACCGTTTTAATGTTAAACCCCTGCTTCGCCTGCCGGCTACTGCTGTGCGTTTTTATATCCTGGCTTTAAGTCAAAACAAGGTGCGGCTGTTTGAGGGTGCGAATCAAAGAATAAATGAGATTGACCTGGAGCTTGAGGGGATTCCTCAGAGCCTTGCTGAGGTTCTGAAGTACGAGGATGTAGAGAAACAGCGCCATGCTCACAGTGGTGTGCCAGGAACCGCAATTTTTCATGGCCACACCATAGCTGATGACGCTAAAATGAATATATT
The DNA here is from genome assembly GCA_002365855.1 of Pelotomaculum sp. UBA3103. GTDB lineage: Bacteria > Bacillota > Desulfotomaculia > Desulfotomaculales > Pelotomaculaceae > UBA3103. The sequence continues at coordinate 40,443 of DFAP01000140.1, forward strand.
ACGGTATTTTCAGCAGATAGATCGGGGATTGAAAGACCTGTTGCGGGATAGGCAGGTACCACTGCTTCTGGCAGGAGTAAGCTATTTTTTCTCAATATACAGAGAGGCTAACAGTTATCCATACCTGGTCCAGGAAGGAATCGAGGGCAATCCTGACAGGATGGAAGTTGAGGACTTGTATGAGAGGGCCTGGGCTATTGTTAAACCCCATTTCTTTAAAGCTCAGCAAGAGGCGGTTGATTTGTACAGGCAACTGGCAGGAACCGGGCGTACTTCCAATGATGTTGAAGAAATAGTCCGCGCGGCCTATTACGGCCGAATTGACATTTTATTCGTTGCTGCAGGCCAGCATTTTTGGGGCACATTTGACCCGGTTTCCAATGAAGTTAGAATGCACACCGGGTCGGACCATGGGAGCGATGATTTGCTTGACCTTGCAGCCGTTCATACGATTTTAAACGGCGGTGTTGTATACGCGGTTGAGCCTGACAGGATGCCTGACAACAGGGCTCTGGCGGCCGTGTTCCGGTATTGATCCTGATTTAATTCACCTTCAAAATAATTTATTTAACTATATTGAAAATAAAACAAAAAGCTCCGGGGACAATACCCCGGGTTTTATCCTGGTAGTCATACTGTAAAAAAAGCTATACTTATTACCCCTTTTAAAGCTTGTCAGATTTATGATATTGTTATAGTATAGTTATCTTTCCAGGAGGTGGCAATGATGTCTAAATTAGGAGGAGGGCTAAAGTGAAAAAGAATCGATACTTATTAGCAATACTTTGTCTTTTGCTGTGTTTCGGTATTGTTTACTCAGCCAGTGCGGCGACCACATTGACAGCCAAACAACTGTTGCTTGACAAATTACAGAGCGCTGATTTGAGTATCCCGGGCGGACAGATGTACAAGGTGTCTTCCGGAACATCCAGTTACCAGTTAAAAGCTCTGAGCGGTACACTTATTTCTGGAGTAGAGCCGCTTAACGATTTGACTGGGGCAAAGTTAGACCTGGACTATAAATTAAATTCATCACAGAAAAAGCTGGAGGCCGGTTACAACCTGGTATACGGCCAGAACACCTACGAAGGGATAATGTATCTAAATAACGATAAGCTTATATTATCGTCAGATATATTTTCGTTAATCAGTCAAATTGACCCGAGTTTTAACCTGGCGGGAGGGGAGACTCTTCCCGAGTACATCTATATCAGCGATAAACAAATAGGCTCCATGTGGGGGAGTACATTATACAGCGGGCAGAATATTCCTGAGGAATCCAGGGACCTGTTGATTTTTATAACCGAAGCCATACCAGATCAATATTTTACTACCTCACTGGTCAACCAAAATATAATTTTGAACTTGGAAGAGAATAGACTTGCCGATGTTGTCGCTTCGGTTATGCAAAAAGCTGTCAACGAACCGGAAAGGTTTGCGGTTATTGCATCGGGTCTTGTGTTAGCAGTCGATCCAACTCAGAATCGTGAAAAACTTAAAACAGAAATTATCAGTGGGCTTCAAGCAGCTAAACAAAGCGGCATCCCCAGTTCAGGTGAAATCCAAGAAATGATGGCGGAAATAGTTGTTGTTGAAGAACTGAAGTTCGAGGCCTCACTGCTTCCTTCAGGAAACAGCGCATTGACCATGGCGGTAAGTTTCGGAGGCAGTTCGAATACAACTGGCAGTGTGACTCTAAATGTCGATACCATAGGCAGCAAAGACAACTTGAGTGGAACCTATGCACTGAACGTAACTGTGAGAGACAGCGTGGATAAAATAAATGTAGACGGTCGGATCAGCGGTGAATTCAAGTACACCGCGTCGAATACCACGTCAAAGAGTACAGTCAGTGCCAGCGTAAAAGACCAAACCGGCACACTTCTTAACTTATTATTAGAAATAAATTCTGATATGAAATACGACCCTGGTGTAATAATTAACGTTCCAGCGTTAACAGCTTCCAACAGCATGAGTGTTGAAGATTTTATGCCCGATGGCTCACTCAGGGTATTTGTTGACGGCAGTCCGGTTAGGTTTGATGTAGAGCCCTTTATTCAGGACGGCAGGACCATGGCGCCGGTAAGGAATGTAGCCGAAGTTATGGGCTGCCAGGTCAATTGGGTTGACCCGGACCAGATTAACATACTCCGGGATGACATTTCAATTAAGATGTATATTAATAAACAGACATATACGGTCAACGGCGTCGAAAGACAGCTGGATGTGCCGCCCTTTATTAAGGAAGGGAGAACGGTGGTTCCTTTAAGGTTTATCGCCGAGGGGCTTGGCTGCACGTTTGAATACCAGGAATCAACCAGGACGGTATATATACAGAGCCTGAATAAAACCTTTAAACAAGAGGTAAGCAAGGTTATTGTAGAAGAACTTTGAGCTGTATCATAAGACCATTCAGGCTCAGGCAATCCGACCACCCTTTATTTAGGGTGGTTTTTTTCTAATCAGCGAGGTTGTCTCCTGTGAATGCGGTAACATATTTTCTCCGCCTGTTGTTAAAACTTTTAATGACAGCCGCAGGGGGCAGGAAGGGGGTAAAAGAAAATAGAAGTTATCTAAAATAATCTCTTAGTACCTGACTTGACCGCTTTTTG
>DFAP01000039.1 GCA_002365855.1 Pelotomaculum sp. UBA3103
AGAAACTGCATAACTACTGTTAATTAATTGATTACAATGATATAATATAAGAACATTCAAAATAATTAAACTCAAGAACAAAAAGATAAAAAGAGATATAAAGAAAAAACATTCAAAGAAACATTTTTTACCAAGGTGAGGGGGAGAAAAATGGAGGCAGAAAAAGGCTGCAGTGTAAAATCTTTGATGATTGAAAAAAGGGTGTTCGGACCGCCGCGGGAGTTTGTGGAAAAAGCCCGTATTAAGAGCCTGCATCAGTATCATGAAATGTGGAGCAAGTCTGTAAAAAAACCGGACGAGTTCTGGGCCGAGATGGCGGAAGAGCACATTGAATGGTTCAAAAAGTGGGATGCTGTAGAGGAATACGACTTTACTGACAAGGTTTTTATTAGCTATTTCAGGGGAGCTAAACTGAATGCGTCTTATAACTGCCTGGACCGCCATCTGAACGGCTGGCGTAAAAATAAGGCGGCTCTCATTTGGCAGGGTGAGCCCCTGGAAGAAAGCAGGACTTATACTTACCTCCAACTTTACCGCGAAGTATGTAAATTCGCAAACGTGTTAAAAAACTTGGGCGTTAAAAAAGGTGACCGCGTGACTATCTACCTGCCCATGATTCCAGAGCTGGCCATAACCATACTGGCCTGCGCCAGGATCGGGGCCATTCACAGTGTGGTTTTCGGCGGATTCAGCGCCGAGGCGCTGCGTGACCGGATTCTGGACGCGGGAGCAGAGACTCTAGTTACCAGCAATTTTTCTTACAGGTCCGGAAAGCTGCTGCACACCAAGGAAACCGCTGACACCGCTATGTCGCAGTGTCCCGTCGTCAAGAACTGCGTTGTAGTCAAAAGAGTTGACAGGAACTGCAGCATGACCGAGGGACGTGACAGCTGGTGGAGTCAACAGATGGATAACGCCTCGCCAGTCTGTGAGCCGGAACATCTGGATGCTGAAGATCCGCTCTTTATACTTTACACCAGCGGCAGCACGGGCAAGCCAAAAGGCGTCCTGCACACTAACGGTGGTTACATGGTATACGCGACGGCCACGTTTAAATATGTATTTGACTATCGTGAAGATGATGTTTACTGGTGTACAGCTGATATCGGCTGGGTTACCGGACACAGTTACATAGTGTACGGACCCCTGTCTGCAGGGGCTACCTCTTTGATGTTTGAGGGTGTTCCAAACTATCCCCAGCCCGACAGGTTTTGGGAAGTAGTGGAAAGGTACCGCGTAAATACTTTTTATACGGCTCCCACCGCGCTGAGGTCCATGATGAGGGAAGGCGATAAGTGGCCTCTCGGCAGAGACCTGAGCAGTTTACGTCTTTTGGGTTCTGTGGGCGAGCCGATTAATCCCGAGGCATGGATTTGGTATCATAATATAATAGGGAAAGAAAAGACACCGATCGTAGACACCTGGTGGCAAACTGAAACGGGGGGAATTTTAATTACGCCCCTGCCGGGATGCGTACCCACAAAACCAGGCTCGGCCACTTTCCCCTTCTTTGGCGTTGACGCAAAAATCATACGCCAGGACGGTTCCGAGGCTGATGTCAACGAAGGAGGGTACCTGGTCATTACAAGACCATGGCCGGGCATCATGCGCGGGGTTTACGGAGATCCGGACAGGCTCAAAAACACTTATTTCGTCCAGTACCCGGGATACTACTTTACCGCCGACGGCGCGCGCAGGGACGAGGACGGTTATTTCTGGCTGATGGGCCGGGTTGACGATGTCATTAATATATCCGGTCATCGTTTGGGCACAGCGGAAGTGGAAAGCTCCCTGGTGGCTCACCCTAAAGTCGCAGAAGCTGCGGTAGTGGGCTACCCGCATGCAATTAAAGGGGAAGGCATTTACGCCTACGTCACTCTAAAAGACGGCATCAGAGTGTCTGAGAAGTTAAAAAAAGAGCTGGTTGAAATCGTGCGCAAAGAGATCGGGCCTATCGCATCGCCCGATGTAATCCATTTTACCAATTCCCTGCCAAAGACACGGAGCGGTAAGATATTGAGAAGGATTTTAAGAAAAATAGCTGCCGGTGAAGCTGACCAATTAGGTGATACCACTACCCTGGCTGATCCTGCAGTGATAGAAAGCCTTGTAAGAGAAAAATCATAATAAAATTCCAGGAGGGTCCCGAACCTGCACGCCTGATGAACTCGACATTTTTTTATTGAAATAATATTAGTTCAGATACGGCAGGTAAACATATTATGGATAATTCCTTTAAAATAGGCGTATGCCAGATGATGGTAGGTGAACAAAAAGAAACAAACCTGTCCAGGGCCCGTTCCATGATCAAAGAGGCGGCGGCTCACGGCAGCAGGCTTATCATTTTGCCGGAGATGTTCAACTGCCCCTACAGCAGCCACCTCTTTCCCTTATTTGCCGAAGATTCCAACGGGGAAAGCGTCAGGATGCTGTCGGAGTCCGCCCGGTCGGAGGGTATATACCTCGTCGGGGGCTCTATCCCCGAGCGTGAAGAAGGACAGGTTTACAACACCAGTTTTGTGTTCGGGCCAGGGGGCGATCTGCTGGCCAAACACCGCAAGATTCACCTGTTTGACGTGGATTTGCCGGACGGCCTGTCTTTTAGAGAATCGAACACGCTGGGCTGCGGCAGCAACATTACCGTTTTGAAAACTGAAATCTGCACGCTGGGCATAGCCATCTGCTATGATCTGCGCTTTCCCGAACTCAGCCGCCTGATGGCCTTGCAGGGGGCCGAACTCTTCGTATTCCCTGCCGCTTTCAATATGAACACCGGTCCCGCGCACTGGGAGCTGCTGCTGCGAACGAGGGCGGTAGACAATCAGGTTTTTATTGCCGGCGCAGCACCGGCAAGAGATGTAAACGCGTCTTATATTAGTTATGGCAACTCCACCGTGGTGGACCCCTGGGGAAGTATAATATCCAGGGCGGAAGAAAATGAAACTATAGTCTACGCCGATATAAACCTGGGCCTGATTGGCGAAATAAGAGAATCACTGCCGTTGTTAAAACACAGGCGGGAAGATTTATACAACCTAACTGCTTTATAAAAATCATAAAAATAAAGACTTAAAACCCCCTGCTTGTCCAAACAGGGGGTTTCGCTTATACTGAAACAACTTCCTTTACTCCCGGTACTTCATGCTTGAGCACCCGCTCAATTCCCTGCTTGAGGGTGATTGTGGCGCCGGGTCAGCCTCCACAAGCCCCTTTCAGCCGAACCTTGACCAAACCACTTGCATCAACGTCAACAAGTTCAACATCGCCACCGTCCCTTTGAAGAAAGGGCCGTACTTTATTTAAAGCTTCCTGGACTTTTTCTTTCACGCTTTCAACCTCCCTCCACCTTTATTAGAACCGTACTGTAAGGCATGCTCACAATGTGCTTAGCCTTTATTTTACCCATTATACTCTTTCTTGACAATAATATTTTATTTTGCAGGCCAGTAAAATATAAAAATATTTTATGGCAAAGCTAATTGGCACTTTTAACACCGCAGGACCAATTTTCGCCCTTATTGACGGATGTGCTCCAATCTGCTAAAATAAACTTTGCTCAATAAAAAGACAATGCCGAAGTGGCGGAACTGGCAGACGCAGCGGACTCAAAATCCGCCGCCTTCACGGGCGTAGGGGTTCGACTCCCCTCTTCGGCACCAAGGCTTTGAAGCCCATGAGGGCTTCTTTTATGTTATGAGGCTATAAAATGTTATTTTACAGGAGTCTGAATTCCAGCAGCACTTGCTCGTTAACAGGCAAAGAATTGCATAACTCTAAAATATTACAATATATTCAAAACTTCGACAATGTTCCCGAAGGAAAAACGGCCACTATCGTCAAATATTTCCTTAAAGACTGTTTCATTTTCTAGGAGGCTTGTTTTTGAATTACAACGATATGACAAGAGAACAGCTTATTAATGAGTTGATTTCTAAGTCCGAGTTTTATGAAAAAATCATAACCCAGCAAAAACAAATGGAAGAAAAACTGCTGCTGGCGAAGGAACGTTTTTCCATGGCCTTTAATTCGAATCCTGCCGCCATGACAATTTCTTTAAAAAGCGGTGAATTTATTTATGCAAATGAATGCTTTTTAAAAAGGCGCAGCAGGAAAACTTGTAGCGGCCCTCCCTGCTCAAGGAACACTTAGGTACCCGGGCAGCCTTAGTTATTATCTATGTTGATGGCCCCTTGTTTCATTTCTGGCAAAAGTACGCGTATAATGCAAAAAGCGGGAGTAAGAACGCTATGAAGAACCAATAGTATTTTCTGGGATTCAAAACTATCGCTCCTCCGAAAACTAAAAAATCCAAATTCCTGCTCCATGGATAGCTTAGAAAAAAGCTTTTAAAAAAGCTTCACTTGAACAGTTTCTCCGGCCTCAACACCCTCTTTGCCGGATGGGATGCGGGCCAGGCCGTCAGCCTTCACCATTGTTGAAATCAGCCCGGACTTGCCGAGGATTGGTTCTGCCAAAAGTTCGTCCTTTTGGTTGGTGAGCTTAACCCTGATAAAATCCTCACGCCCCGCCGCTGAGCTCATGTTTCGGGTAATCTGAGCTCTCAGTGGGAATTCCATGTGCAATTCCTCTTCTGTAGCAGGGTAATTGCCTTTTAGGATCAGAGGGGAAACCATAAGTTCAAATACAACCATCGCCGATGTTGGATGGCCAGGCAATCCAAAAACGGGTATATTATTGATAACTGCTCCTATAGTAGGTTTCCCGGGCTTAACCGAAATGCCGTGAAACAGCACACCAGGCCCTCCAAAGGAATCTATTACCGTTGAGACAACATCCCTGGCGCCCACCGAGCTGCCACCGGACAGGAGAACCATATCATTTTCTCCAAGCGCTCGCATTAAAACTATTCTTAGCTCTTCAAAGCTGTCCTGGACCTGACCGTAAAGGCTTGCTTCCCCGCCAATGGACGTTACCGCCCCGTATAGGGTGTATGAGTTAATATCCCTTACCTGCCCGGGTCCGGGACTCTCTTCCGGGTCTACCAGCTCATCACCAGTTGAAATAATCCCCACTCTGACGGGAGGTTTAACCTCAACCTCTCTTAACCCCAGGCACGAGAGTACCACCAGGTCTTGAGGCCTGATGCGGTGGCCTGCAGGGAATATAGTATCCGCCCCGGCAGCTCTTTCACTTACAATAAACTCTAAACCGGGCGCATCAGTTTTATACATAATTTCAACTGCAAGCCGGCGGTTAAGGCTTTCCAGAACAGGCGTCTTCACACCAGGTTTTTTTTTCGGAAGATGTTTGGCTAATAGAGCTCTCGCCTCTTTCACTGTCAATACATTAAAAAGTTCACCCATTATTTACACCTCGTCATTTCTCAACAATTAAATTCATGCAGTATATTGTTTTTTATTTTATTTTAACCTGTTAAGAGGCTTAATTTCAATTATAGCGCGCAACCTTATTGAAACCTACTACTTCTCCATCAGGATCCAGGCACCTCTAATTAATTCACTCCTGGCCATTTTGTCCGAGAACTTTTTATGGTTGTGGAAATGACTGCACCATAAAAGTAGTGCTTTATTAAGAGATCTTAACAATTTCTTGCCTGCCCGGCGCCAGTTGTGATATATTATATAAAATTGTTTTTAGATATCTTGGGGAGGCACTCCTTAATGAGTGACAAAATAAAATTATCTAAACAATCACTAGATGAAATAGGGAATGAATGGATTGTTAAGTGTTGGTTTAGAGACAGGACTATCAGTTATAAGGATTTTGACATGAAAGAGGGAGACAGAAAATTATGTGTAGGTATTAACGATGACTTTATTACTATATTTGGCGAGCCATATAATGAAAGGGGTACCTTTGAAGGAAATATAGAAGAAATAGTCATTGATTATAATGATTTTAATAATTTTACCCAGTTTAGTAAAGAAAATATATGTGATGAAATCAGTGAAATACTGCAGTGTTATTTTACAGCAGCCCAGATAAAAGAGATTCTAAATATGGCTGATTGTTACTCGCTATTATAGTTTTGCAAGACTTACAAACAATTGCACTTGAGATATGGATTATTGATTATAAGAATTAATTGGGGTGAAAAATATTCATGGATAGTCAATTTAGCTGCCCTCAGTGCAGCTCAACTAAAGTAAAAAAAATGAACAAATCCACGGTTATTACTGTACTATTGATATGTGCCGCTTTGTTTCTGTGGCTGGGTAAATATTATGCTATCCTGTGGCTGGGCTCGTTCGCTTTCGTAGTATTTGCATTCTTCAGCCTGTTTAATAAAGGTATGCTTAACTGCGAAGACTGTAATCACACCTGGAAGATAACATAACCTCGTATCAATACTATTAAATTACTTTATATTGTCACGCATTTCCAAAATAGTTTAAATAGGGTGTTGTATGAAAGTTCGAATGGAGCTTTCATTTATTTTTTTGTCAATCAGCACATAATAATAAACATCTATGAGCAAATTCAAAAATTTATTTATATTTCTTCAGCCATTCAAGGCTAAATGGGTTGAATTTTGGTACTTCTAAATCAGATTCTAAGTAATAAAGAAGCCTGTTACAGGATTTACAAAAATATATATCCTGTTTTTCCATAGATATGCTGTCTACCTCTTCTCCACATGTGCATTTACATACCTTTTTAACAGGTTCCTTTTTCTTGCCTTTTAATTTTCCAATCAAACTTAACATGGTTTTCCCCCTGCCCTGAATAGTTTAATTACACGCAAATTTTTACT
>DFAP01000130.1 GCA_002365855.1 Pelotomaculum sp. UBA3103
TAATCATAGGAAAGGTCGCATCCCCAGGCAGTGGCGCTGAACGGGCCCTGCTTGAAGTCAAGGGTGATTTTGACCGTGTCATTCTTGAGCACATCCAAGGCGTCCGCCTCGCTGAATTCAAGTGAGCAGCCGTCTTTGGCCACCTGTACATCTCCCAGGAAGATGTCCACTCTTTCCGGCTTAAAACCGGCGCCGGAGTACCCGGCAGCACAGAAGATCCTGCCCCAGTTGGCGTCCAGCCCGAACACGGCCGCCTTAACCAGGTTCGAGCCCGCCACCGCCCTGGCGGCAAGGGCCGCGTCTTCGTATGTAACAGCGTTTTGAACCCCTACTTCAATTAGTTTGGTAGCCCCCTCACCATCCCTGGCCACAGCAACCGCCAGACTGGTACAGACGCTGGTCAGGGCATCTCTGAATGCGGCATATTCCTGGCCTTCACCCTTAATCTCAGGGTTTCCGGCCAGCCCGTTGGCCAATACCAGAGCCATGTCGTTGGTGCTGGTGTCACAGTCTACGGTGATCATATTAAAGCTCCGGCTTACGGCGTATTTCAGCGCCTTCTTCAGACATTCCGGGGAAATCGCGGCGTCGGTCGTAATAAAACACAGCATAGTAGCCATGTTCGGGTGGATCATGCCCGATCCTTTGGCCATGCCCCCGATAACCGCCTCTTTACCCCCCAGTTTTACCTTGACAGCAGCTTCCTTGGGGTATGTATCCGTTGTCATGATCGTCAGGGCGGCATGGTGTCCGCCCTCCGCCGAAACCTGGGCGGCAGCGGCACGGATACCGGGCAGCACCTTTTCCATGGGCATAACTTTACCGATTACACCGGTAGACGCGACAATAACACTATCTTCTGGAATTTGCAAAGCTGCCGCCGTTTCCGCAGCCATGGCCAGGGCGTCGCGCATTCCACGCTCACCGTTGCAGGCGTTGGCGTTGCCGCTGTTAACAACTACAGCCTGGCCTTTCCCGCCTGACAGATGCTGCATGGAAACCAGGACCGGGGCGGCCTTCACATTATTGAGGGTGAAAACCCCGGCTGCAGCTGCAGGGACGGTGGAATATATAACGGCAATATCTCTTTTGTCCATATTCTTGATGGCGGCAAATGCGGAGCCGGCCAAAAATCCGGCCGCAGCGGTAATCCCACCGGGTACGGCCTCAATTTTTACAGAGCTGTCTTTTTGCAACTTATTTACCCTCCAAAGATACTAATGCTTGGCTTTTTAACTTTTTACTTATAAATAACCTGACCTACGGGTAGAGTCCCGGTATGTCAAGGGCAGTGTTTTCAGGTAAACCGCAGACGATATTCATGTTCTGCACCGCCTGCCCCGAGGCCCCCTTGACCAGGTTGTCGATGGCAGAAACCACGATCACCCGGCCGGTGCGTGTGTCCACCGTCACACCCAGATCGCAGTGGTTGGTGCCTGAGACCCACTTTGTCTGCGGCTTCAGCCCCAGCGGGAGCACCCTCACAAAAAACTCGTCCTTATAGTAGTCCATAAAGTGCCCGTGGACTTGTTCCTTCCCCAAAGGGGTGTTCAGCCTGGCGTAAACCGTGCTCAGGATGCCCCTGGTTATCGGAAGCAGGTGCGGTGTAAAAGTAACTATTATATCCTCTCCTGCTATCTTTCCCAGTTCCTGCTCTATTTCCGGCGTATGCCGGTGCACAGCCACGTTGTAGGCTTTAAAATTATCGTTTACCTCGCAGAAGTGAGTCCCCAGGGAGAGACCCCTGCCCGCCCCGGAAGCGCCCGATTTTGAATCAATGATAATGCTGCCGGTGTCGATAAGTCCGTGCTTCAACAAGGGCGCCAGGGCCAGGATGACGCTGGTGGGATAGCACCCTGGATTTGCTACCAGACCTGACTTTTTTATGTTCTCGCGGTTTATCTCCGGCAATCCGTAGGCTGCGCCGTCCAACAGACTCCTGGCCTCATGGTCCACCTTGTACCATTTTTCATACACCCGGTAATCCAGCAGGCGGAAATCAGCTCCCAGGTCGATTATCTTTTTTCCCCGCCTGGCGGCTTCAAGAGCTATGGGCATGGCATGACCGTGTGGCAGCGCGACAAAAATAACATCTGAGATATCTAATATCTTGGTCAGGTCCATTTCTTCACAGGTTAACTGGTTATATTGATACAAGTGCGGATATACCTCGTAGAAATGCATTCCCGCATAGCTGCGTGTGGTTAATGCCACCAGCTCAACCTCCGGGTGGCGGTGCAGGATGCGGACCAGCTCCGCGCCGGTGTATCCCGTGGCCCCTACTATGCTGACGTTGATTGTCAAATTGTCCACCTCCAAAAAACTTAACATTAATAATTATACAAACAACTGCATAAAAATACAACAACTAAAACAGCATATTTTTGCACTTATATAAGTCACCCCGGCAGCCAGGCCGGGGCTCATGCTTCTGGTATGAAAATTCTATACAAAAAAACAAACTCCTGCAAAACCAAGGTACTGATGAACCTGCCGGTTGGCTAGATTTCAGAAAAAATATCTTTTAATGGTATCTCCAGGCCCTCAAAAACCATTGATTTTATAGTATCTCCTTCTTCCCTAAAGTCTCTGACGCTTTCGAGATCTCTTTCACGAGAAAAAGTGTATTGAGCAATGCTTTTGCTGTCCAGATTGACAATCCAGTATTCTAAAATACCGCTTTTCATGTATAGATTTAATTTCGTAACCATATCCTTGCCTTTGGTCGATGGAGACAGGACTTCTACAAGCAGGGACGGTATGCCCTCATACTTGCTATCCTTATTGACCATGTCTTCATCACAGATCACAATCACATCCGGCTGGACAACATTGGGATCTTCCTCGAACTTGGTGGCATAACCGAAGAGCCTTATATCCAATGGCGCAGTTAATGATCGACAGGGCTTTCCTCTAAAATAGTTATTAAAGTGCCATGCTATTTCGTTTACCACAACCTGATGTTTAAAGCTAGGTGAAGCCAAGAGATAAATTTCCCCATCGATGAGTTCATACCTTTGGTCAGATGATTCAACCAGAGCCATGTATTCCTCATAGCTGATTCTTTTGGTCGATTTGTATTTTAATGCTTCTTCATGAACAAAGAAATAATCAGGTTCGTTATAGCGGATCAGTTTGGCGACGCTCTTTCCGTTTTTAGTAATAATAATATCTTCTTTCTCTACCAGGGAAAGATATTTACCAAAGGTATTTTGCAAATCTGTAGTATTAACACGCATGATATCACCTGCATTTCTTGTTTTAGCTATTATTTTAATGTATATTAGCTATTATGTCAATTTATATTAGCTAGTATTATGCCCGGTTTTTTAAGTAATAAATAATTGAACCTGCCATTTTAGCGACAGGTCCTTATTTGTTTCTGTCCAAAATACCCGCTGTTTGGGCCATGGGGTATAACGGCATTGCTGTATGGCTTATGGCCTAAAGTTTCAGAGCTGCCGGGCCTCTACTCTGGCCGGTCTTCTGACTGCTCTGCTGACAGGTATCGGGTTGTTTGGATTTAGTCGTCGAAGTGTTTGTTGATAATAAATCTGAAACACTACCGGCAGAAGATCTGCAAATTCTAAATACCGCCTGGCACATGATTAAATTTTGTTTCTTTGGGGATTATACTAATGTATGCCAATTTATCCGTTCCCCTGCTCTTAATGGGCCGGGGGTTTTTTTATTTTTTTGTCATTGACAATCAGATAGCACAAGGATATATTTAACTTAAAAATGACTGACTGGTCGGTTCTGAAAAATTTGGAACCAGCGCTTTCAGTTACTATTTTTTTTGTTGAAGAATAAAAAAAAGAATGCAAAAACATTATGTTTTGGAAGGTGAAGATTGTGAAGGCGAAAGCTGTACTTAAGCCACAAAATTTAATCAAAATCGGCTCCATAAACTCCAGAAAAATTGTTACCGGGGTGGCGGTGGCCGTTTTTCTTTTTTCTGCGGCTTTATCCGGCTGCGGGAAAAATGAAGCCGTACAGCAGGCAGGCGTTCAGGATGTCCCTGTCAATGTGACCACGGTAGAAAAAGGAGAGATGCTCCAGCTGTCTACACTTTACGGAAAACTCTCGGCAAACAAGACGGTAGCCCTGGCGCCCAGGGCGCCGGGTAAAGTCGCGTCCGTGCCGGTTAAGGTCGGGGATGAGGTTAACGTTGGCCAGGTAATCATTCAACTGGATGATTCAGATACAAGGGCCCAGGTGGAACAAAATGAGGCCGCTCTGGCAATTGCTCTGGCGGGTCAACTGGAGGCCGAGGTCACCCTGGAAGAAGCAAGGGTCAATCTTGAGCGAATGGAAATACTCTACGCGCAGGACGCGATTTCTCTGCAGGGCCTTGAAACAGCACGCAATACATATAACCGTCTCAACTCGGGAAGAAGCGACGCAATGGTAAGGCAGGCACAGGCCAATTTAAGCTACTGGCGTAACCAGTTGGACAACCTGACTATAACCACCCCCATCAAAGGCCTGGTGGCCAGCCTGAAAGGGGAGCCGGGAGAGATGCTGGGAGCGAACATAACTGCAGCTACCGTGGTGAACCTCGATGTTATGGTAGCGGAGTGCAATGTGCCTGAAGGGTTAATTAACAGTGTGCGGACCGGGGATATCATCAAAGTCAGAGTTCCTTCGGCCGGGAGCAGGCTTTTTGATGGAAAAATAACCAGCGTATCCCCTGCGGCTGATATACAGAGCCGGTCTTTCCCGGTCAAGGTGGAGATTCAAAACCCGGACCACCAGCTTAAAGCGGGTATGTTCGTAGAAATCGACATGATTGCCGGAGAAAGAAAAGAAGTTATAAGAGTGCCTAAAGAAGCAGTATTGGATAAAGACGAGAGCAAGGTGGTCTACCTGGTCAAGGACGGGATAGCCTGTGAAACCAGGGTCAGCCCGGGCATTTCCAACACCGACCTGGTTGAAATAGTGGAAGGTTTGCAGGAGGGTGATATTATTGTGATCACCGGGCAGAACATGATCAAGGATCAAACCCCGGTCAGGGTCGTCAACTGATATTAGAAAAAGTTATTTTACAGTGGAATTATAGGAGCACCGACCCATGAGGTAAAAAAATGACAAAATCGACCACTTCCAGCACAAAGCGAATATTAGTTATAAAAGCCGCCGCCAAGGTTTTTTCCCGGCAGGGATTTCACCAGGCGCGTGTGGAGGATATCGCACTGGCCGCAGGAGTGGGAAAAGGCACGATTTACGAGTACTTTGACAGTAAGCACCGGCTCTTCGAAGAGGTGGTACAGGAAAGTCTGAAATTTTATTCAGGCCAGACGGACGCAGTGAACTTAAAGAAATTCAGTCTGCACGACCAGATACACCACCTGTTTTATATGCACCTCAAATTTTCCATAGATTACCATGACATTTCCAAGGTCGCCCTGGGAGACTATACGCTCGGCAGCGAAGAGATTCACCAGTGGATGAGGGAAATGCGGCGGGAAAAAGTCATCCGGGTGAAGGAGATGCTGGAGCGGGCCAAAGAAACCGGCGAGGTCGACCAAAGCCTCGATTCCGATCTTGCAGCCACCCTCCTGTGGGGAATGCTGGGGGTTCTGTGCAGCCAGGTGATGTGGTCGGACGAAACCCATGATATCGACCAAATCGCAGAGAAAGTCGCCCATATAACCATGCGCGGCCTGGGCTTGGTACCGGGTACCTAAGTTGTTCTTATTATTAAACTCAACCACTAAATAATCAGACATACGTACAGCTGAAGCAGCAGCGGCAAAAGGATGAAGATTTAATTTTATGGTAGGCCGTTTACCCGCTGACCAGGTCGTCGAGGGTTCCGAATGTATATCCCTGAGCCTTGATGTCTTTGAGGATCCTGTCCATGGCCTCGGTGTTGTCTTTGGATACCGCATGCAGCAGCATCAGAGCGCCGTTATGCAGGTTATCCATCACCGACTGGTAAGACTCCTGCGGCCCGCCCGGCATGGGGATCCAATCCACCATCGCCATGCTCCAAAATATATTATGATAGCCGAGCCGGTGGGTTAATGCCAGTGTCCTCTCGCTGTATTCCCCTTTGGGCGGCCTGAGGTATTTCATACCGCTCCTGCCTGTAATCTCCTCAAACTTCTGTTCAACAACCTGAAGTTCCTTTTTGATCGATTCGTCGGAAACCTCCGGCAGGCTTGGATGAGTATCGGTGTGGTTGCCCACAATATGTCCTTCGTCAACCATCCTCTTGACCAACTCGGGCTGTGTCTCCAGGTAGTGGCCGGTAACAAAGAAGGCGGCCTTAACATCATTGTCCTTCAGAGTATCAAGAATCCTGGCGGTATAACCGTTTTCATAGCCTTCATCAAAGGTCAGGTAAACTACCTTTTGATCCGGACTGCCGATCCAGTAAGCCCCGTGTTTCTTAAGGCTGGAGGTAATAGAGGAAGGCATCTCCGGCTGCAGGTGACTGCTGTTTCGCTTAAGCCCCCAGCCGTGCCTGGCGTTCGAGAGGTCGCCTGCGGCGGTGGGGACAGCTGGAGTTTTATCCTCAACCACCGGTTTAGTATCCTCACCTGCCGGTTCAGATGGTTCATTGGGGCCTATGTCCGGCTCGACGTATTCAGAATTATTTTCAAAAGCTGCCGGTTGTTCGGCCGGTACCCGGCCCTCTGTACCCTGGTAAGTCCTTGCGGCGTATACCGACAAGGCCAGCAACAGCACCAAAACGCCAAAGTATAACTTTTCTTTTGTGGTTTTCCCCTTCTTCTTCTTCATCAACATATTCTCCTAAAAATTCGTATGTTCATAGGATTGACAAAAACCCCATTTATTATCCCGCAAGTCCATACCTAATGATCAACATTCGACAAGATATGACACTCTCCTCCTTTGGCGTTTAAACCCTTAGATAAGCCAGTCAAAAGTCCGCCTGCCAAAGAACAAATTCGCCCTAAC
>DFAP01000121.1 GCA_002365855.1 Pelotomaculum sp. UBA3103
GGACGAAGATGTGGACGAAGATAATGTCGATGAGGAGCTGTCAAACGTACCCTCGTGGGCAAAGCAATCAGTTAAGAATGCCGCTAAAAACGGCACTGTTAACCTGAAGCGCTTCCATTCCCACGTCCAGGCGAGCAGGGCAATGCTCTGTGTCTTGTTGGCTAAGGAAATGGAGTTAAGCAAGGCTTTAATTGTAATAGAATTAGATGATGCGGTCGCAAACCCGTTTGCGGACGGGGGAATCATCGCCGCAGAAGACTACAAGTACATTTACGCCCTTTGGAAAGCAGGGATTATTAAAGGGAATCCGGACGGAAATTTCAATCCCAACAGTGCCATCACCAGGGCGGAAGTCGCAACAATTATGGATAGATTGGATATAGATGCCGAGGAAGAATAAATAGTAATGATTAGCCGGGGATGAGGGGTCCAAAACGCCTGTTGTCAGCCAGTCGCCGGTTCAGGCTATGAATCTAAGAACCTGCTTGTCACAAGCGAGCAGGTTCTTTTGGAAATGGCCGGCTTAACACTTGAGATTAGCTTGTTATTTCGCTAAACGCTCTAGTCTTGCAACCCTGGCAACGAGATAACCGGTATCAATTTCGATACTATCAAATTTCTCCGTAATCTGCTTAAAGTTATCTTCATGCACTTCCCGGACGTCAAATAAGGCGTGGATTTTAATGACCTCATTTTCCATGCGACTTTCTAAAGTCAGGTTTGTTTCCGCAGGCCAGAACGATAAATGCCACCTCCTCATAAAGCCGGGAAGCGATCTTCCTTGAGGAGAATATACCACAAGAGTAGGCATAAAACAGTATCTTTGTTATTAAGGCCGGATGAAAGGGTGGCTGGCCGCGTGTTTCTTTTTCAAACTCCTTATAGATTGTGAACAGGTCTAAATTATCGACCAGGTCGCTAATGAAGCAAACAATGTGGTCTTTAGGTAACCATTCCTGGGGTGACGGCGGAAATAAATACATTTGGTTAGGGCTGTATGGTTTATATCCTTTGATCATAATGTTGTATATTTCGATATTTAATTCCATTGGAGAAGGGAGATGCAAATATAAACTTTTCGACAAGGGAAGGAACTAACGGGGAAGAAGTTTCCTTAACAAACCATTTCTGGCCGGGCGAATACTTTTAAGGCCTGCTGTAGGAATATGCTCTCCCTTAACGGCCAGCCGCTGGTTGACAATCAAAACGCTTTGCGTGTTTGCTTTGCCAATGAGCCTTTCCGCCTCCCGGGCAGCCGAGGATAGCACCGGAGCGCGCCCATGAGGAGAATGTGCGTCAGAGGCGACAAAATGGGCGCAGCCATGCTCGAGGAAAATTCTCGCGGCGGAAGCGGCGGCAGACCCAAACATACCCGTTATGCTGCCGGCGGTGACCTGCGCGAGAGCGCCGCGCGACACAAGGTCGTAGAGAAGTGAAGGGTCTTTCGCAAGGCTTGAGTTTCTTTCTGGGTGGGCAATGACAGGCACTACTCCCCGCAGGAGCAGCTCGAAAATTACCCGGCCTGTACAGCCGGGAATGAGGGATAAGGGCAGCTCAACCAGCAGGTAGCGTCCTGCGTCGTTCAAGGTCAGGAGTTCCCCTCTTGTCTGACGCTCGGGCAGATCAGGCTCAAGGCGATATTCAGCGCCGGGGAGGACAGAGAGAGTTATTTCATTCTCCTGTAAAATCTCATTGAAATGCGCCACTGCCGCCAGGATCTTTTCTCTGTTGGTGGGGTAAAGGCCGGTAATAACATGGGGTGTGGCTACTACAGCGCTGGTACCGTCGGCGTAGGCACAGCGGGCCATAGCCAGGGCTTCATCCAGGCTGCCCGGGCCGTCGTCAAGGCCCGGCAGGATGTGTACATGCAGGTCGATCAAGCATGGCACCTCTTTTTTACACGGGGCCTTCGTGGAAAGGCATGCCGGTGAACGAAAACCTGTCAAATGTCCCCCTGGCCACCTATCCTTTTATACCCCTCGCTGCCTGAAACCATTTTAAAACAAAATTTACCCGCATGGCAAGATAATTAAATCTGAACAACAGATAATTTATCTCCAACATTTATAACCAAGTCATCAACTGAACCCGCCTTTAATTCCACCACCTGACATGAATTCTTGCAAATGGAAGTAACACGCCATGGCTTCAGGTTTTCAATAGTTTTAACAACAGTAAAATCGTTATCTAAGAATAGCACATCAATAGGGAAACGCATGAACATGGTGTGTAATGAATTGCATGGTGTAAGCAATAGGCCCTCATTATCGGATAATCTTCTTTTCCACATCAACCCTCTTAACCTCAGCCAAAAGTTATCCGCTACGATTAGTTTCTTTATTAGAATCTTTTTTGCGCTTTCAGAAAATAAATATATATCAGAACTACCTCCGTGAAATACTTATAAGCAACTTATTTTTATGCTTCCCTGGTTGTCAGATTTGAAAATATAGCCTCCCAAACAGAACTGGCGCCCGTTAAATATTTGCTCACGGCTCTTAGGTTTTCCCGCTACCAGATATGTACCCGGCAGGCTTATCACCAAATAGTATATATCTGAATAAACAGGTTAAATTTCTTGATTTCTTTAGCGCTGTTTTTTTTAGGTTTTTATATATTCTTTATGATAATATTGTTTTTTTCATAATTTTACAATAACAAGATGCTAACCTTTAACTCATCATTTTTCTTGTTACCTTTAACAATTACAAAGGAATTTTCAATTCAACTAAATAAGCGGTAATAACTCCCAAAAAGATGGCCACTCCGTAAGGTACATATACTTTCTCCTTCTCGTTTGCATTTTCTTCAGGCAGCAACAAATCTTTTCCGACCTTGCCGCGTGTCATGGCAAACCATTTCAAACCCATCCCAAACCTTTTTAAGATGAAGGTTTTTCTTTTGTACAATATCGCCAGCACAGCCATTAAGCCGCCCCACAGCACTATCAAAATGGCGGCTTCAATGACGAAACTTACGCCTTTCAGCGCTCCTATAGCGCCCATCAGCTTTACATCCCCGCCGCCTATACCTCCGAACACAAACGGGATGAGAAAAATGCCGATACCAACAAGCCATCCCAGACCGCTGAACTGCAGCCAATGCCACCCGCCGGACCAGTTTCCCTGTAAGCCGAAGAATAAAAAGCCGCCAATGATCCCGGCGGCAGCGACGGTGAGAGTGAGCCAGTTTGGTATTTTTCGCGTTTTAAGGTCGATCAAAGCGGCAAGGCCTACTACCAGTATTAATACAACATTAACATAATCACTCAATATTTATTCACCTACAAAAGAATTGAAGAGGGCAGGATTTTTTAAAAGACTAATTCATGTTTTTTGCAAAAATAAAATTTATTACTACTGTAATTCAGCATCTACTTCATTAAATTTTACTAAGGCTGATTGGCCAACAGCTTTAACCGCAACCATAACAACTACAGCAATTAATGCCAGAATTAGTGCATATTCCACGAGGCCCTGACCTTCTTCACTTCTGTACAGTTTTTCCATTAATTTAAGCATTATGTAACCTCCTTTCCCATTATCCTGCCCATCCCCCAAACAACATTATAATAAGTTACAGTAGTTATGCAGTTTCT
>DFAP01000141.1 GCA_002365855.1 Pelotomaculum sp. UBA3103
TACAAAGCACGCGGTTGTGGCCCTGTCTGAGAACCTCTACAGGTCATTGGGAGAGCAGGGCGCGAAAGTTAAAACATCCGTTCTTTGCCCGGGGTTTGTAAAGACCCGAATACTCACCTCCTTGCGAAATCAGCCGGCGGAGTTCAAGGTCGAGTCTTCTGCAAAGCCCATGAGCCCGGAGGCTGAAGAGGCCACGTGGGCTTTCCTCGAAAAGAATCAGTTCAGGGTGCTGTCTCCCGAACAGGTCGCAGAAACTGTCTTTAACGCCATTAAAGAGGAAAAGTTTTATATCTTAACTCACCCCGAGTTCAACGAGATGGTAAGAAGGAGGATGGAAGACATCATCCAGGGACAAAATCCTTCAATTAAACCCCTGTCCTTCAAGAAGGAAAACGATCAATAAATCTTATTGATAAATCACGTTTTTAATTTATTATGCCATCAAAAAAGACACTTAGCGTTGTATAAGACGGGAGGTGTCTTTTTTATGTGACCGCAAGAATAGCTGTCCAGCCGGGATAATATTCAAACATAGATGGGGATAATAATTTAAATTAAAAAACATAAAGGGTGTGAACTGTATGTGGACTGGCTGGCCGCTTGCAAGAATATTAATGCTTTTCGCAGGGCTTGGACTATTAATAATTTTCATCCAGGTTACCCTTTTGCATTATCGCCAGAATTTCAGGCATTGGGCTATGTGGGGACCGGTAATAGGCGCTCCACTTATAGGTGTATTGGCTCTCGCATTGGCATTGTTTAACCTTCCCTGGTTGCAGACAGGGGTGGCCGTTCTGTTTGTGATTGGCATAATAACCGGTGTGGGGGGCTTTGTACTGCATGTGGAAGGGGTTGGGCAGAGGGTGGACGGCTACCGCATGCACAATTTCATGGTTGGACCACCGGTAACCCTACCCCTGATGGTAGCCGCTATGAGCGTGCTGGGGTTATTTGCCCTTTACTGGAGGTGGTAGCGTGGTAGGACATTATCCGGATTACAATGTAATGAATTTAGCCGATGAATGGGATTCTCACACCAAGGAGATAGTTAAGCGCAGACTTGGCCCCTTCCCCGGCAAGCAATATCTAAATGAACACGAAGCGCGGACAATATGGATTATCGCCACTCATCTAGCTTATGACAACCGCGAGGATATTCTTGACTATGTGGTCCACCACATAGACAGTGAGTTGGCCTCAGAAGTGGGTGAATCCCAACGAAAAGCCGGGATACCAAAGGGTCAGGACTTAATCAGGAGTGGGCTGAGAGCATTGGACAATCTTTCCCTCAAGGTATATCAAAAAGATTTTGCTGATGCGGAAACCGGACGGCAGTTTAGTATGCTGGAGTCTCTACAAAAAGGTGAGGTTATGGATATGCCCGGCTGGCCAAAGCCACTCCAAAAAGAGCTTTTCAAAAAGGTCTTAAATACGATTGTGCGGGCATATTATTCACATCCTCAAGTCTGGTCGGAAATTGGTTACGGGGGACCAGCTTATCCCCGGGGCTATATCCGGGTGGAACTGGGCCTGACTGAACCCTGGGAGGCGAAGCGAAATGGAAAATAAGGATTTTGTTCAGCATAACTGCGATCATTATAAAGGCCACAGGTTCAACGATTTGACTCACAGGAAATATGCCGGCGGCGCGGATGTATGCATTGTAGGCGCGGGGGCCGCGGGCGGGGTTCTGGCTTATGAGCTGAGCCGGGCGGGTTTAAAAGTAGTGGTGATTGAGGCAGGCCCTTTCTGGAATCCCCAGACTGATTTCGCCAGTGATGAACTATCCATGAGCAAGCTGGCCTGGCAGGAAACCAGGCTGGTTGCGGGAAGTGATCCCCTGCATTTAGGTCACAACATTACCGGCAGGGGAGTAGGCGGAGGCACCGTTCACTTCACCGGAGTCTTTTTTCGCTTCCACGAAAGTGATTTTAAGGTCAGAACCCTGGATGGGGCGGCGGATGACTGGCCTATCACCTATCAGGACCTCGAACCTTATTATGATAAAATCGAACGCGATATAGCTGTTTCAGGTCCCAGGCATTTTCCATGGGGCGCCTTTAACGGCCCCTATCCCTACCCGGTTTATGAACCAATCGGCGCGAACTCTCAGCTTTTCCGCAAAGGCTGCGAGAAGCTTGGTATCAAGTCCACTGTTGCTCCCCTCGCAATACTCACGGCGCCTTTTGAGGGAAGACCGCCCTGCATCAACCGGGGCTTCTGCAACCAGGGGTGCATGCCCAATGCTAAATTCAGCACCCTGATCCACCACATTCCAAAGGCCATTCAGCTGGGCGCGGAAGTTTTAAGTGATTGTACCGTTACAAAAATAGAGGTTGACAGGTACGGCAAGGTTACCGGAGTGCTTTTTAATAACCAGGGCCAGGAATACAGGCAGCAGGCCAGGGTGGTTGTGGTGTCGGCGTTTGTGGTGGAAACCCCAAGGCTGCTTTTTAATTCGGCCTGTCCACAATATCCTGATGGGCTGGCCAACAGCAGCGGCATGGTAGGCAAGTGCATCATGCCTCACAGCAGCCCGGATGTATATATGATGTACCCCGATGAAGTCAGGCTTTATAAAGGCACCCCGGTCCAGGCAGTTACTCAGGATTTCTGGGAGACGGATAAAGACAGGGGTTTTATTAGAGGGTATTCACTCAACGCCCACGGCGCCAGGCCGGTGGCCATGGCCGGTGGCCTGGCCGGGAAGGCCGGAATATGGGGTAAAAAATTACGTGATATTATGCTGGACTATAATTTTTACGCCAGGGTTACAGTGGTGGGAGAGGTGCTGCCAAACCCGGCCAACTCGGTAACACTGAGTAATGAAAAGGACGAGTACGGTTTGCCCCGTGCCCTGGTGACATTCAGTTATGGGGAAAACGACAATAAGATTATCGCGCATGGGGTGAGTAAATGCCAGGAAATACTGGAGGCGGCAGGATGCATAGACCCTATAATTGTTGACGATACCGCCCACTTAATGGGAGGGTGCAGGATGGGAAATGATCCTAAAACGTCAGTTGTAAACTCCTTCTGCCAGAGCCATGATATATCGAACCTCTATATTTGTGACGCCAGTGTATTTGTCACCTCAGGAGGGGGTAACCCCACGGAAACAGTGATGGCCATAGCAGCCAGGACTTCCGACTATATCATCGACCAGGCATCCAAGGGGGGATAACATTGTTTTAATACATCATATTACCGAATCATCGTCTTCAATTTCTTGAATGTATGATAGGTCATCCTCCCTTAGGTCTACATAAAGATTACCATCGGTGGACAGGGAAGCCAGGAATACCTCACGGATGTTTTTTATATTTCTGGACGCTAATTCGTTATAGAGCCATTCATGATTAAGATTGTTTTGCTTTAAATTCTGTTCTACGATCCTGCCGTCTCTGATTATCTCCGAGGAAGCGCCTTTATATCTGGTGCTAATATTAAGGTCCCTGGGGGTAACCGGCAGGTATTGACTTTTCTTTAATATACTTAACTGCCCATGGGTCTCCAAAATAGCGAATTCGACTTCTCCCAGATCAAAAATACCTTTTTCTCGTAATTGCATCATTAAGTCGTCCATGTTATATCTTATTTTACGCATGTTCTTTTCGTATATTTTACCGTTTTGAACCATAACTAATGGTTCCCCCTCAATAAGCTTTCTTGCCGGGATACTTTTCAAAGTAAAAAAACCAGTTATAATTACTAATATGGTAAGTATGACCGGGCTTAAAAGAACGTAAATACCTTCAACCTCGGTGGTAACGTAAGCGCCTCCGATTGTTCCGATGATAATTCCAGTTACAAAGTCAAAAAAAGTCATTTGAGCTAGAAATTTTTTTCCAATTAATCTTGTTAATAAAATTAAGAGGAAAAATACCGCAAGCGAATGAGTTAATACCTCGAGTATTTCATTGAAGTCGATCAATAATTACACTCTCACTTTCTTTTTGCAAACAACCCTGATTCTGATTCATTATGTATAAAAATGCTCTTAGTACAAGGAATTTATACCCGTTTTATATGCTGGTCAGTTAAAAGTTAACAAATGGAGCTTACCGAACTTATTAAATATTCAGCTGGTAAGCTTTTTAATATACAATAATCTAAGAGGGGGTGTAATAATGAGAGATGATTTTGTAAAGCTTACGGTGCTTTGCGAAAATACTGCCGGGGTTGCGCATGGTCTGGTTGGCGAGTGGGGCCTGTCCATTTTTATTGAAAAAAACGGCAAAAAAATCCTATTTGACACAGGACAAAGCGGCAGCCTGCTCACCAACGCCGCTGTGCTGGGAATTGACCTTAAGTCTGTGGATGCGTTAGTTTTGAGCCACGGCCATTATGACCATACCGGGGGATTGAGGGCCTTTTTGCAATACCGGGGTAAATTGCCTGTGTACGCCCACCCTGATTTATTTGCTTTACACTACAAATCGTCGGAAGAGCCGAAATACATCGGGGTTCCATACAGGAAAGAAGAACTGGAAAGCCTGGGGGCTGAGTTTTCCTTTGTGAGTGAGCCCCTTGTTGTTGCGCCCGGTGTGTTTGTCAGTGGTGAGGTTCCCAGGAAAACAGTTTTCGAAAAGGCCGACGAGTCCTTGTTTTGCCTGGAAAACGGTAAAAAGGTGATTCCGGACAAATTTAATGACGACATGAGCTTATACTGTTTTACCCCCAAAGGGATATTAATAGTTCTGGGCTGTGCCCACGCCGGGTTGGTAAATATTGTGCAACATGCCAGGGAAGTTACCGGGGAAAGCCGGATCTACGGGATTATCGGCGGCACGCACCTGGGTCCTGTACCGGTCGAGCAGCAGAGTGCCACCATCGATTACCTTAAAGAATTGGACCTCCAGTTCCTGGCCGCCAACCATTGCACCGGACTGCCTGTGATCTCCCGGCTGGCGGGAGCATTTGGCCCCCGTTTCAAGTTCTGTCCGGCTGGGAGCAGCTTTACCATTCCTGCTGAAGAATAAAAAATGGAAAATGAAAAAGGAATAAATCTGCTTGACATTCTTTTACTGTGTATGCTAAATTTATTTCAAGTTAATTAGTTGAGCTTAGTTTAGAAGAGAGTATAGATGAGCCTAGATGAGATGAGATGTTCGGTTAGAGTTTGCATAATCGCCGGTACTCATTTGGGTGCCGGTTTGTTGTTTTTTACAGGAGGGACCGAATTGAATATTCCAAGCAGAGACGTGTATCTCCAATTAAGCCAACAATACAACCTCGTTCCGGTGTATCAAGTGATTAATGCCGATCTGGACACACCCATAAGTGTGTATAAAAAGGTCAGGCCAGAGGCGCCCGCCTATCTTCTGGAAAGCGTGGAGGGAGGCGAAAACCTGGCCCGCTACTCTTTTATCGGGTTTGACCCGTTTCTTCACTTGACTTCAAGAGGAGAAGAATCAAGCATAACCGGGCTGAAAAGAGAGGACACCGCAGTTGGATTGCCATTGGATGTTCTGGAAAGGTTAATGTCTGGTTTCAAAGTGCGCCAGGATCCCGCCCTTCCGCGGTTTTACGGGGGGGCTGTGGGTTACATAAGCTATGATACTGTTAGATTCCTGGAAAGAGTAAAGATGCCGGGGAGTGGCAGTTTGGACCTGCCGGACTGTAATTTTATTTTCGCCGGCACAGTCCTGATCTTTGACCATGTCAAGAGGACATTAACAATTATCATTAACAGCCTGCCCGGCGGCGACCCGGAATCGGCTTACGCCGGGGCTGAAGAAAAAATAGAAAAGATCATCAAGGCTGTTAAGGACGGTGTTCCCCTGGAAGACGCGCCCGGAAGAACCTCTTTAGTCGGCAGGCCTTTTGAAGCAAACATAAGCAGGGAAGAATTTATGGAAAAAGTGGTACGTGCAAAAGAGTACATCAGGGCAGGAGACATACTGCAGGTAGTCCTGTCGCGGCGGATGCGGGTACCCTTTCAGGGAGAGCCATTTAATTTATACCGGAAGTTGAGGGCGCTGAATCCTTCACCCTATCTTTATTTTCTTGATTTCGGAGAAACTGTGGTGGTGGGTTCTTCTCCCGAGATGCTTGTAAGAGTTGAGGGCGACCTGGTTGAAACCAACCCCATCGCCGGGACCCGTCCCCGGGGAAAAAGTCTGGCGGAAGACGAGGTTTTTGCGGGCGAACTGTTAGCGGATGCCAAAGAAAAGGCTGAACACCTGATGCTGGTCGATCTCGGCAGAAATGACCTGGGAAAGATATGTGAAACAGGCAGCGTCAGGGTAACCCGCTTTATGGAGGTAGAAAAGTTTTCGCATGTGATGCACCTGGTATCTAATGTTTGCGGCAGGCTGGCTCCGGGCAAAAACTGTTTTGACGCGCTCAAAGCATGTTTTCCTGCAGGCACCGTGTCGGGGGCGCCAAAAGTGCGGGCTATGGAGATCATCAGCGAAATGGAACCAGAAGGACGGGGGATATACGCGGGGGCCATTGGTTATTTTGGCTTTTCCGGGAATATGGACACCGCCATAGCAATTAGGACGGTGGTGCTTCACGGAGGAAACGCCTATATTCAGTCGGGGGCAGGAATCGTGGCAGACTCTGACCCTGAGCGGGAGTACGAGGAAATTATGAGCAAAGCCCATGCGCTTTTAAAAGCCGTTGAGGAGGTGGAATAGATGATTATAATGATTGATAATTATGACTCATTTACCTATAACCTGGTGCAATACCTGAACGAACTGGGCGAGAAGGTACAGGTATACCGGAATGACAAGATCACCTGTGATGAGATTGAGTCACTCAAACCGGAGTATCTGGTCCTTTCTCCCGGACCTTGCTCACCCAATGAGGCCGGGGTAACCCTGGCGGTAATCAGGCGTTTCGCCGGGGTTATTCCCATACTGGGAGTCTGCCTGGGCCACCAGGCCATAGGGCAGGCTTTCGGGGGCAGGGTGGTGCGTGCGGACAGGTTGATGCACGGTAAAACATCCCCTATTTATCACGGAGGTAAATCAATTTTTCATGATCTTCCGTCTCCATTTACTGCTACCAGGTATCATTCGCTAATAGTCGACCGCAACCACCTGCCGGACTGCCTGGAAGTCAGCGCCTGGACAGACGAGGGTGAGGTTATGGGGTTGCGCCACCGGACTTATCCCGTGGAGGGGGTTCAATTTCACCCTGAGTCAATCATGACCGAGCACGGGCACAGGGTTTTGCAGAACTTCCTGGCTCTTCACTAAAAATTAAGTATTCTAATCAATAGCTAGTTGAGCAAAGTTGAGAGGAGGACAGTTAAGTGGTTAAAGGAGTTATTAAAAAAGTGGTTTCCGGGCAACACCTGGCGGAAGAAGAAGCCGGTGCGGTTATGGAACTAATCATGGAGGGAAAGGCGAGCTCCGCACAGATTGCCTCGCTTCTAACCGCCATGCATTTAAATGGTGAAACAGTGGAGGAAATAACCGGTTTTGCCAGGGTCATGAGGCAGAAATCAACGACGATCAGGTCAAGCCACCCCATTCTGGTAGACACCTGTGGAACCGGCGGGGACGGGGCTGGAACTTTTAATATATCAACCACGGCTGCTTTCGTAGTGGCGGGGGCCGGTGTACCCGTGGCAAAACACGGCAACCGGTCGGTTTCAAGCAGGTGCGGCAGCGCCGACGTCCTGGAGGAGCTGGGGGTCAGGTTGGACCTGGAGCGGGAGGCAACGGAAGAATGTCTTGAACAGATCGGCATGGCTTTTCTTTTCGCGCCGGGGCTTCACCGTTCGATGGGGTATGCGGCGGCGCCGCGCCGTGAAATTGGAATCCGGACTGTTTTTAACATCCTCGGTCCGCTTACCAACCCGGCAGGCGCACATGCCCAGGTGCTTGGCGTTTATAATCCGCCGCTTGCAGAGGTCCTGGCCAGGGTGCTGGCCAGGCTGGGATCGTCACGAGCTTTTGTGGTTCACGGCGCGGGCGGCCTTGATGAGGTTTCCCTGGCAGGTCCTTCAGTTCTTTGCGAGGTTAAGAACGGCTACGTGCGTAAAGGCATTCTTGATCCCATCAGGTTTGGTTTCTCCTACGCCTCGGTTGCTGCCCTGGCCGGAGGCTCGCCGAAAGAGAATGCCGCCATAACCCGCCTGATTCTTGAAGGTGAAAAAGGGCCGTGCAGAGATACTGTGGTCTTAAACTCTGCGCTCGGTCTTGTTGCCGGGGGGAAGGCCGGGAACATTGCCGAGGGGTTAAAAGCTGCCGCTCTAAGTATTGATTCGGGTTCAGCTTATGCAAAACTCGTGGATTTAATAGATTTTACCAACCGAAATGCAGCTAAAAAGGCAGCCACCCAGTGATGTTAGATAAAATTATAGCTCATAAGAAAACCGAACTGTCCAGGCGCAAGGAAGTTGTTCCTCTAAATCTTTTAGAAAACATACTGCCCGGCCTACCCCCTACGCGCCCGCTGGCCAAGGCGCTGCGCCGGTCCGGGCAGGTGGCAGTAATTGCTGAAGTCAAAAAAGCTTCTCCTTCAAAAGGAATCTTATGTAAAGATTTTGATCCTGTCATAATTGCCAGGGAATACGAAAAAGCAGGGGCAGCGGCAATATCGGTGCTCACAGAGGAAAAGTTCTTTCTGGGGCATCATGCCCACCTGGCCATGGTGAAAAAAACAACTGTTCTTCCCGTTTTAAGAAAAGACTTTATCATAGATCCCTACCAAATTTATGAGTCACGCGCCCTGGGAGCCGACGCCGTTCTGTTGATAGCCGCGCTCCTGCCGGGAAAACAGGTGGAGCAGCTGATGTCTCTGGCCGGGGACTTAGGCCTGTCATCTTTAGTAGAGGTACACACAGAACAGGAACTGGAACATGTTCTTAGTGCCGGCGCTACTCTTATAGGCATAAATAACCGCGATCTTAAAACTTTTGTAACTGATATAAATAGAACGTTCGAACTTTCGGACCTGATCGACAAACAAAATATTACCGTGGTATCAGAGAGCGGCATTAAGAGCCGTGCCGATATTTTAAGATTAGAAATCAAGGGGATTCATGCCGCTCTGGTCGGCGAAGCACTGGTTCGCCATCTTTGTCCCGGTGAAGCGCTGAAGGAATTAACAGGCTCTACGGGGCAGGAGGGGGACGTGTAAATGTCAGCATCCAGGCCGGTAAGGGTCAAGATTTGCGGGATCATGGACGTGTCTACTGCGCTGGCCGCGGTGGAAGCCGGGGCGGACGCACTGGGATTTGTCTTTGCCCGGAGTAACAGGCAGGTTGATCGAGAAGACGCAAGGTCGATTTGTTCCAAACTGCCTCCCTTTATGTCACGGGTGGGTGTTTTTGTCAACGCGCCTGCCGCAATGGTTGAGGAAACTGCGGATTTCTGCGGTCTCGATACCCTGCAGCTGCACGGAGACGAGTCCCCGGAGTACTGCCGGGCATTTAAATACAAGGTTATCAAGGCGTTCCGGATCAAGGACGCCGCCTCCCTGGAGGGGATAAAAAGTTACCAGTGCGCGGCAGTTCTTTTAGACTCTTTTGTTCCCGGTGTGCCCGGGGGTACGGGGCGCAGCCTTGATTGGACCATAGCCCGGGAAGTGACTGGAACCAGGGTCATCCTGGCCGGCGGGCTGAATCCTGAAAATGTTAAGCAGGCAGTCCAGGTTGCGAGGCCTTATGCAGTTGATGTATCCAGCGGAGTAGAAAGCGGCGGCAAGAAGGATATTGAAAAAATCCGGCTGTTTATCAAGCGGGTCAGGGAGGCGGTTTAATAGTGTCCTGTGAAAAAGTTACATTGCCTGATGAGAGAGGGTACTTTGGGCCATACGGGGGCCGCTTTGTACCGGAAACACTGATGCCCGCTCTGGAGGAACTGGAAGAGGCATATCGTTCAGCCATGGCAGACCCGGAATTTCATAAAGAACTTGGATATTACCTTGAGCATTACGTTGGCAGACCTTCACCGCTTTACTTTGCCCGGAGGTTGACGGATTACTGCGGGGGCGCCCGGATTTACCTGAAAAGGGAGGACCTTAACCATACCGGCGCCCATAAGATAAACAACACTATCGGCCAGATCATCCTCGCCCGCCGCATGGGCAAGCAGAGGATAATAGCCGAGACCGGCGCGGGCCAGCATGGTGTAGCCACTGCTACAGCGGCGGCCTTGTTTGGTCTGGAATGTGCGGTGTACATGGGTGAAGAAGATATCAGGAGGCAGAGCCCGAACGTTTACAGGATGCGCCTGCTGGGCGCCGAGGTAATACCGGTGTCAAGCGGGAGCAGGACGCTGAAAGATGCCATGAACGAGGCCATCCGCGATTGGGTGGCCAACGTGCGGAGCACCTATTACCTGATCGGTTCGGTGGCCGGCCCTCATCCCTACCCGGCCATAGTCAGAGACTTCCAAACAGTGATCGGGATTGAGACCAGGAGACAGGTCTTAGAGCAGACCGGCTGCCTTCCCGACTTGATCATAGCCTGTGTTGGCGGCGGCAGTAACGCCATGGGTATTTTTTATCCCTTTCTGGCTGACATGGAAGTAAAACTGTTTGGGGTTGAGGCGGCAGGGCGGGGAATTGACACAGGTGAACATGCCGCTACCCTGAGCCAGGGCAGCCCCGGAGTGCTGCACGGCTCGCTAAGCTATATTTTGCAGGATCAAGATGGCCAGATTAGTTGCGCTCACTCTGTTTCGGCCGGGTTGGACTACCCCGGAGTCGGGCCTGAGCACTCTTACCTGAAAGAAATTGAGCGGGTTAATTACACCTCAGCTACTGATGCAGAGGCAGTAAAGGCTTTTAGGCTGCTGTGCCGGGTCGAAGGAATCATTCCAGCCCTGGAAAGCTCTCACGCTTTGGCCGAGGCTATTAAAATGGCGTCTGCCCTTACGCCGGAGAAGATCATTGTTGTCAATCTTTCCGGTCGTGGAGACAAGGATATCCCAGCATTAGCGGGAGAACCGGGGGTGAACTCATGAATAAAGACAGCATGATCTCAGAATGCCTGGATAGTATCCGGCATAATGGAAAAAAGGGATTAATCACATTTATAACCGCAGGCGATCCCAACATGCGCGATACCGTAGAAATTGCGCTGGGTATGGCTGAAGCAGGAGCGGACATTATTGAACTGGGTATTCCTTTCTCCGATCCCCTGGCCGATGGCCCGGTAATTCAGCAGGCCTCTCAAAGGGCTCTTGGTTCCGGAACTACAATGGCCCGGATTTTTGAAGGAGTAAAGGAAATAAGAAAAACCTGCAGCAAGCCCCTCGTCCTGATGGGATACTACAACCCCATATACAAGTACGGTATCCGGCGGTTTGCGGCGGACGCTTTTCAGGCAGGGATTAACGGCCTGATTGTTCCGGATTTGCCTCATGAAGAATCCGGACCGCTGCAGGATGCAGCCCGGGAAACGGGGATAGACCTGATCCCCCTTGTAGCTCCTACAACAACCGGCCTAAGGATGGAGAAGATTGCGGCAGACGCCCGGGGCTTTGTATATTGCGTTTCTGTTACCGGTGTCACCGGGGCCAGGCAAGAAATAAATGAAGACCTTGAGACATTTACCGGGATGGTGCGTCGGCACACGGACCTGCCGCTGGCAGTGGGGTTCGGTATCGCAGGCCCGGAGCAGGCGGCGCGAACGGCATTGCACTGTGACGCCGTAGTAGTTGGAAGCGCTATTGTAAGCATCATTGCCGAATCTGGAAAAGCTTCGGCTTCCGGTCCGGAAGTGGAGAAATTGGTCCGGCTAATTAGAAGTGCTTTAGATCAGCATTGATTTCCAACGGGTAGGATGGCTTTCTCTGCAGAGGCGAAACAGCTTCGGCCGGGAGTTTGGTTAACAGTAGTACGGTAGTATGGTAGGGGAGGCGGTAAGTATGTACTTATGGTCAAATTGAGTGCTCCTCCAGGGGTGCTTTTCTTCAGAAGTAGTTAATTTTGCCATTATTTGACCAGTTATGACCAGAGGAGGAATTTAGGATGATTGTAGTGATGAGCTACCGCGCCAGTGATGATCAAATAGAATCTGTACTAGTCTGGCTGGAGAGGTCTGGTTTTCAAATTCACCTTTCCCGCGGGGTTGAACGCACTATTATCGGCGCTATAGGAGATAAAACACGCATAGGTGACATGGGGCTCGAGGCAATGCCCGGTGTTGAAAAAGTAGTGCCCATCCTTCAACCTTACAAACTTGCCAGCAGGACTTTCCAGGAAGAAGGAACCATAATCAGAGTTGGAGATCTTGAGATAGGCGGCGAAGTCATTCATGTTATAGCCGGACCCTGCGCTGTCGAAAGCGAGGAACAGCTTTTAAGTACAGCAAGGTTAGTTAAAGAAGCCGGTGCAACCATGCTGCGCGGCGGGGCCTTCAAGCCCAGGACCTCTCCCTATTCCTTCCAGGGGCTGGAGGAGGAAGGTTTGAAGCTTCTTGCTAAAGCCCGGGAAGAGACAGGTCTTTATATCGTTACCGAGGTTATGGACGCCAGGACGCTGCCCATGGTTGCCCAGTATGCCGACATACTGCAGATAGGTGCCAGGAATATGCAGAACTTCTTTCTGCTGAGGGAAATAGCAAAAGTAGATAAACCGGTCATATTAAAAAGAGGCCCGTCGGCGACCATTGAGGAGTGGCTGATGGCGGCGGAATACATCATGTCCGGGGGCAACTACAATGTGATCCTGTGTGAACGCGGCATCTGCAGTTTTGAAAATTATACCAGGAACACTCTTGACCTGACAGCCGTACCTGTGGTGAAACATCTATCTCATTTGCCTGTAATCGTAGATCCCAGCCACGCTATAGGCAAGTGGCGCTTTGTGCCTTCAATGGCAGGCTCGGCCATAGCTGCCGGTGCCGACGGGCTGCTCGTGGAGGTGCACCCAAACCCGTCCGAGGCTCTATGTGACGGCCCTCAGTCCCTCACGCCAGAAAACTTTACTGAAATGATGATTAACCTGAGGAAGATTGCCGGCGCGGTAGGGAGGAAGATGACTTCTCAGTAGAAGAAAGCGTGTAATGTACGGTTATCTGCCCGGAACTCGATTGTCATAACGAACCGCCGTATACCGAACGGTACGTACGGTGGTGTGAGAGGACGGTAGATAAATTAATTATCTACCTCCTACTCGATTAGTGTTTTTACGATTTATTATACCATAAAACGCAAGTAAATAAAGGGTTTTAGCCATTTTTACTGATTAAGTTTTCAAGGTGCATAGGGTAAATAATTAAATATGTTGATTAGTATTATTTGGTATTATCTGTAAAATATGGGTACTTTTTGGGTAGTAACCAAACTATAATTTTTCCTTGTTTTTAATGAGTATTTTTATTGCCTCTATGGCAATATCTATTATTTTTTTCTCACCTATCTTAAAAATCATTTCTTTTTCCTTAAGAGTTGGCTGTTTTTCTAACCATATATTAGAATCTGTAGCTAAAATTGCTCCAACACAAAGCTTACGAATGCTTCCTAAAATAAAAGCTGTTGAACATTCTTGTTCAGATGCAACTACATCATAATCGGTTAATAATTGATTAAGTTGTTTGTCTTGAACGTAGTATGCATCTCTTGTGAAAACTGTTCCAAGAAAATAATCGTATTGAAAATATTTTGCAGCTACTATTAAAGCGTTAGTTACCTCAATATCAGCGACTGCAGGAAATCCAAGAGGAGCATAGGCTTGAGATGTCCCTTCTCCTCTGTATGCAGAGGTGGCAATAATAATACTTCCTATAGGGATATTCTTCTGCCTGCCACCTGCAGAGCCTACCCTTATGAAATATTCTCCTCCCACATTCGCAAGTTCTTCAATTGCTATTGACGCAGATGGACCACCTATACCAGTTGAGCAAACAGTCACAGGAACAGAATTAATTGTTCCAGTATAAATTAGATATCCCCGATTCGTATTTATCTCCTTTACATTATCAAACCTTTCGGCAATTCTCTTTGCTCTATCCTGATCACCGGGAATTAATACATATTTCCCCACATCACCATATCTGCATCTAATATGCTTCTGTACTTCCTGCATTTATTTCCCTCCTTCTGAAAAAGCAATACATGCTTCTGGATTTACGTTAATATTCAATTTTTCATTTTCTTCCCATGAAGCTAATTTAAGAGGAATCTCAACATTTTGGACTAAATTACTGCCAGTTTTTACCATATAAAGTACTACATCTCCTTGAAATATTTTTGCAATTATTTTACCTCTCATTGAGTTTGTATTTTCTTTTTTATCCAAGGTAAAATCCTTCTTTCTTGCCACTATACTAACCTTGCTATTTAGAGATACTTTCCCTGTTTTTTTTGCCTTAAAGATTCCATATTCCGCGCTAACTTCAACAAAATCATTTAGCTCATTTACAACTATGCCAGAAACTATTTCTTGAAACCCAATAAATTTTGCTACATAAAGTGTTTTAGGGGAATAGAATATCTCCTCTGGTGTTCCTGTTTGTTCTATTTTTCCCTGGTTAAGAACGGCAATCTCGTCAGAAAGAGCAATGGCCTCTAACTGATCATGGGTCACGTAAATAGTGGTAATCTTTAACTTCTTTTGGAGACGTCTTATCTCTGCACGCATTTCAATTCTCAATTTTGCATCTAAATTTGAAAGTGGTTCATCCATTAATAAAAGATCTGGCTCAACGACTACTGCTCTTGCTATTCCAATTCTCTGTTGTTGACCACCTGAAAGTTGTGCAGGTAATCGTTTTTCGTAACCATTTAACCCGACAGATTCTATTACTTTTAATACTTTTTCTTTTATTAAGTCTTTTGGTATTTTTCTCATTTTGAGCCCAAAAGCAACATTATCAAAAACATTAAGATGGGGGAAAAGAGCATAATTTTGAAAAACAAGACCAATATTCCTCTTGTTTATTGGTACATTATTGTAAATTTTGTTATTAACAACTATTGTACCCTCTTGAAGGGCAATAAAACCAGCAATAGTTCTCAGAGTGGTAGTCTTTCCACAGCCACTAGGCCCTAAAAGTGAGAGAAATTTTCCTTTCTCAACACAAAGATTAAATTTTTCAAGAACATATTGCCCTGGTTGATACATCACAGATATATTATTTAGCCTAAGAAACTTTACCATTATATTACCTCACATTAATTTGGATAAGCCTAATAACTTTTGAGATATAAATACAATAAATGCAGATATAAAGATAAGTAATGTCGAAAGAGCAGCAATACTCGGGTTATAATAATATTCCAAGTAAGTCAACATTACAACTGGTAACGTGCTTAATCCCGGACCAGTCAAAAATAATGATATTGGAACATTGTTAAACGATATTATAAAAGTAAGTATAAAAGCTGAAATTATCCCAGTTCTAATATTGGGCAAAACTATTAAAAAAAAAGTTCTCAGCCTTGATGCTCCAAGGCTAATCGCAGCTTCTTCAACTGAAACAGGAAAATTAATAAGCGCTGATAGAACATTTCTTACAACATAAGGTAATACTACCGCAGTATGTCCAATTAATAGAGTAACCTCGACGGAAAATATATTCATGAGAACAAAAAGCCGCAATAACACAAGCCCAGCTACCATCTGAGGGATAATAATTGGAAGTGTCGTTATAACTTCAATAACCCTTTTCCCTCTGAAGTTATACCTCGACGTGATGTATGCTACTGGAATACCTAGACATAGGGCAATTATTGAGGAAACAAGCCCCAGTTTTAAACTTAATTTTAGACTATCAACAAACATTGTCATAGATATAACTTTTTTAAACCAATCAAGTGTAAAGCCTTGAGGAGGAAATTTTAATGATACTTCACTGCTAAAAGATGTAATAAAAATTATTATAAAAGGACCGATTAAGAAAAGAAGAGTTAAAATCAATACAAGGTTAGCTAATCTATTCCTATTCATTTACTTCTCCCTATCATTCCAACAAATCTTATAAAACGATTTACTCCCAATGTTGTTAAAAACATTATCATTGCTATGCTAGTCGCCATATGCCAATCATGCGTTACCGATGCTTTTTGGTAAAGCAAAGTGCTTAACATGAAAATCTTACTCCCTCCAAGAATCGCAGGAGTTACATAAGCAGTAATAGACCCTGTAAATACTAAAATTCCCCCTGTAATTAGTCCTTCAATTGTCAGGGGGAATTTAATTCGAGTAAAAGCTTGGAACCCAGAGGCACCAAGGCTCCTTGCTGCCATTGTATAATCCTCAGAAATATTTTCCAAAGCACTGGTAAGCGAAAGAATCATAAAAGGCATGAAAAGTTGTAAAAGACCTATAAAAATAGCTCCGTTTGTATAAAGAAACTTAATAGGTTTGTCTACAAAACCAAAATTCAAAAAAATCTGATTTAAAATACCATTTCTACCAAGAACAACTAACCATGCAAAAGTTCTAGCCACTGGATTAGTCATTAATGGAAGCATTACTAATAACATAATAGTAGTCTTCAGTGCCTCATTACCAATGCCTACAATAGCTATGGCAACAGGATAAGAAATTATTGCGGAAAGTAAAGTCACTAGAACACCCATACAAATACTTCTTAAATAGGCATCAAGAGATATCTTTTGCCGAAAAAAATCGATATAGGATGTTCCAATAAAACCATGACCGGGTTGGTATATGGTACCAAATGCTGATATTAACAATGGTATTACAAAAAATACAAGTAAAAAAAACATGCATGGAATTAACAGCCAATATAAACGTTTATCCTGAACCATATATCCTCGTTTGTTTAGACAATAATACTTCCATAAATTTTTTTAACTATTTTCTAATTACACAACTTAACTTATAATATTAACAATATACCTTATTGAGAAATAATGCTATTCCATCTCTCAAT
>DFAP01000008.1 GCA_002365855.1 Pelotomaculum sp. UBA3103
ACTGCATAAGTCCTGTTACAAACAAGGAGACTGCAACTAAATTAACCTTTAGTAGGGAATTTGTACTTTTACTCCAAAATGTATTTCTTTTTTCTTCCTGTTCCTTTCTTTTAGCCATCTATACCTTTCTCCTTTACTCTCTTTTCAAGAGCGCTCAGTAGCTCTTCCACCGAAAAGCCTAGCGCGATGGCCTGAATAATTAAACTATCAAGAATTTCACTCAGAACCGCTTCCCTAGCTGTCGGGTCAATCTCCTGTGGGTCCCTGACAAAAGTTCCTTTCCCCTGCCGGGTGGCCAGCACCCCTTCACTTTCCAGCTCGGAGTATACCTTTGACACGGTGTTGGCGTTGATCTTAAGCTCCACCGCCAGCTGGCGGACAGTGGGCAACTGGGAACCGGGCGGATACTTTCCGGTTGCGATAAGCATCCTTATCTCATCTTTAAGCTGCACGTAAATGGGAATCCCGCTGTCAAGCTTTAATTTAAAGGGAAAATTACGACCACCCCCAAAAAAAATTGTACTATAATACTAGTACAATAATACTTTTATGTCAATCTTTTTTAGATTATCTGTCCGGTGAAAGCGCCGCATGTAATCCTGCATTTCCCGCCAAAAATCTGGCTGTAACGTTCGCAGGCACGCTTGTTGGGTTTAGACGTCCGACGTCTGGCGACTAACGACTGAATCGGGACGTTTCTATCGTTTCCTTTATAAGAACAGCAAAGCACGGGCGGATATTTATTTGATTAACGGCAGCAGTTTTCTGAACTCAGGAGTATTTGCCTGTTTTAGCAAATCAAACAACACCGTCTCAAGATTAGTAACCACTGCCCCCATAAGCGCCATCTGGGACAAGCTGTTTTTGTAGTTTCCCTTGGTGCGGGAACATACGGCGTCACCTACCACAAATACCTGGTACCCGAGTTCAATAAGTCCTCTTACCGTCTGGAATACACAAACGTGGGTTTCCATCCCGGCAACAATAGCTTTTTTCCGGCCCAACCGTTCAAGCGCAGAAGTCACCTCCGGCGTGCAGCCGCAAAAAGTCATCTTTTCATATACGGCGGCTGACCCGATATGCACTTCGGTAACAGTCTTGCCCAAGCCTTTGGAATACTGTTCAGTGGCTATTACCGGAATGCCCAGGCTGGTTGCCGCGTCAATCAGGATATTGGTGTTTCGAATAACTTGCTCGCGGTATTTCATAGCCGGCGCCAGGCGCTCCTGAATATCAATTACTAATAACACCGCATCTTCCCTGTTTAAAGTACATTTATCGAGGTTCAAGCTATTCACTCCTCTGTTATTCTCTATTATGTTTTTTTATCATAAATTATCTGTCCCGAAAAGGCTTGATTTTTATTTATTTTTTATTTTCTAAAGACACCTGCTCTTTTATCATCTTTAACATTTCAAGCCGTATCCACCCACTAAAAGGCCTTATTATCGCCCAGTAAAACAGAAAGAACAGTTTTGCCCGCCAACCAAGGCATAAAACTCTCGTCTCCGTCGATAATGTTACTCCGTTATTTCGTTCTATGTATAAATTCCAGGCAACTTTACAATAGCCTGTTTGGTTAAAATTAATGAACTCTTCAGGCGTTGACATTTTGACTAAGCCGCTGGAGGGCTGCCAAAACTTCCCTGCAAGCCCCAGCACAATTTCTTGATTACGCACTTCTTCAACAAGAATAAATTTTTTGTTCATATCTTTGAAAGTCAGTCCTGGTACGGGTTCCTTTCTCGATTTTTCGTTACGACTTAAACTGCCAAAGATAAACCGTATATTCAAAAGCCTGTTTATAACTTTTGATTTGCTCATATCTAAATTGATAATTGCGTTAAACACCTTTTCCGGCGAAGAGTTAATAACAACTTTGTGTTTTTCGGCAAAATCATACTTGGGTAAGGCATTGTTCAAGTTCATCTTCATTTCCCCCGTTTTAATCACTAAAATGTACACCGTTGCTCATTCTAATTAAAATCTTTACTGGTTATCTTTTTTTAGACTTCCAAACTTAATTTTCAGCACGCCATCATCCAACCTGGCCCCAACGGCGTCCCGTCCCAGGAGTTTTCGTGGAAGAAGAATATTCCTCTTGTAATCTCCGACCCTTACAGTAAGTTCATCCCCTTTTTGGGATAGTGAAACATCCCCTTTCTTCACAAAGGGCAGGGCCAGTTCCAATACATACCCGTGATTGTCATGGCAAATTTTCTGAGATTGCCCGCGGAAATAGAACTGCTCAGGAGAGTTTTTTCCGAAACATTCGCTCCCCATTTTTTCAAGGGCACTGAATCCTATCACTTCTTCCATGAATAACGGAACGGTAAAAATAGGTATGGGGCTGAATTGGTCTTTGATGTACTGGAGGTAGGTATGCTGCAGCTCACCCCATTTTTCAAAATACTGCCCCAGGTCCACGGAAGGCAGCAGTCTGTTAACAATCACGGCATCCGTATTGAACCCGTATAAGTTCAAATACATGAAGCTCCTTTCAGCCTCCCGTATGACCATTTTTTCTGGATTCACTACGATCCTGACGGAAGTAACATCCTGATCTGTTAAGAGTTCATGCATTTCCCTGATTTGCTGAAATAATTCCGCTATACTGTCCAGGGTATCATCCCCCGGCAGGGGCACTCCCAACAGGGGTTTAGATAATGGCCTGGCAATTTTTACAAGGGTCCTTTGAACCGGGAAAATCTTTTCCAACCACCACCTGAGAACATCGGGAAAACTGAGCATCCTCAAGGTCTCTCCCGTTGGGGCGCAATCGACGATCACAATATCATAACCACCTTCCTTGCAGTGGTTAAGAATTTCCATCAGGCTGAAAAGTTCTTCAAGACCCGGGAAAACAACCAGTTCTTCGGAGGTAATATCTTTGATGTTCTGTGATATCAGCAAAGCCGAAAGATATTCACGCACCTTACCCCAGCTCTTTTCAGCGCTGAACAAAGCGCTTATTTCCTGGGCCCACAGGTTCTCCCGTATTTTTGAAGGCTCATTCTTTAATTCAAGATCAAAAGAATCACCAAGGCTGTGTGCGGCGTCGGTGCTTACCACAATGGTCCTTTTCCCGGACGCGGCAGCGGAGACTGCGGTTGCAGCGGCCATACTGGTCTTGCCGACGCCTCCTTTTCCAGTGTAAAGAATCACTCTCATCTAAATTCCCCCTTTTACTTAACTATTACGCTCACCAAAATCTACTACTAACATTTATTTCGTGTGACGAAATATTATAACAAAAAAATTGTCCAGACTTATTCTATTTTGATACTCCTTCTCTCGCTAAACGGCTTTTCATCAAAGTCTGTTTTGCTTTTTTGAAATCCCAGTACTACTTTGCGCACTAATTCCAAGGCAGTTTCAAATTCTTCACCGGTAAGAAAACCTCTTGCTTTGTCAATAAAATAATAGAAATGCTCTTTTAGATTTTCAATCAAATCCCTGCCATCCCCCGTGAGGGTTACAGTTACGACCCTGCGGTCTTCTTCGCTTCTGTCCCTTTTTAACAATCCTTTTTTAACCAGACGGTCCACAATCCCGGTGGCTGTGCTCATTGGCACAGACATACCCTGGGCCAAATTGCCCATGGTAGTGGTCTGATATTTTTCAGCAAGCATTAAAGCTAAAAGCTCAAACCTGGAAAGCGATAATTCCAACTTGACAAGCTCTTCAGGAACAACAATTTTTTGAATATTATCCAGTATGAAATCATGTATTTCACTGTTGCTGTACAAAGAACCACCTCATGAATTTTATTACGCATAACGAATATTTCTAATACCAAAATAACATCCCCATTGCTCCATGTCAATACTTTTTTTAGAAATTTTAACCGATAAAATACTGGTGAATTAAAAGATAAAGTGCAGTAGAAAATGACGACTCATAGGAGAACCAGCTATAATGTAAGTGGCCAAGCTCAACATTTACATTATCAAAATTAATATTTGATTCCTAAGAAGAAACTTTGTAGATTAACAACCTCTGGGCCTTTTTAACAAATGGAAATAGATTTGCTGTTCCAAACGCAATCCTCATACCAAAATTCAGGTTGTCCATTTCCTCATTCGATG
This sequence comes from Pelotomaculum sp. UBA3103, assembly GCA_002365855.1. Lineage (GTDB taxonomy): Bacteria > Bacillota > Desulfotomaculia > Desulfotomaculales > Pelotomaculaceae > UBA3103. Next base: position 4,089 of record DFAP01000008.1, read on the forward strand.
TAAAGTACTGCTCTTTAATGAACTTAATCCCCATTCCCCATTTTGTAAGCTCACTCGGATCATCAATTCCCCATTGAATGACTGCGCCAGTTTTCTTTATGGATGGGTGATTTCGTACTTTTTTTGCGGCATAAACACTGAAAGCATCAAAAATCAAAGTGTAACTTCCGATTCTTTCCTTAAGATTGCTGAGCAAGGTTTTAATCTCGTCTTCTTTAAGATACATAAACAAGCCTTCAGCAATAACTATATATTGTTTTTTGCCCGCCGGTATTTCTTTAAGCCAGTCACTCTCTGTAACAGAGGACCCTATCAGATGATATTTTTCTGTTTCTGTAAAGAACAGTTTGCGGATATCAATAACCTCTTCAAAATCTACGTCATACCAATCAACACAGCGGTTTCCGATCCTGTTATGCCTGCTGTCCAGGCCGCAGCCTAAATGCAAGGCAACGCTTTCAACTTCTTTTTCAAGGAAACCCTTAACATAATTATCAATAAGCTTAGCCCTCAGGCACATCATAATATTTGTCTTCTCAGGAATCTTTAATGAGCTGAAATCGTAATCTATCTGGTCAATAACTTCAACCGCTTTCCTATCAATAAGTATAGGCGAGTCTTTTCCTGATTCCTTTGCTTTACCAAACAGCGGAATAAGTAATGTCTCTTTTTCTTTGGTTAAAATAATTTTGTCCATAAAGCCTCCGAATATATATCCCGCGCCCGAGCTATTGGACTTTATACTGAACTATGCCAAACTATCTATCCACTGTTCAGCAGTCAACACTTTACTAAACCTCGCTGCCTGGGTAACCAGTATGGCACTGTGCAGTTCCTCGGGTGCCACAGTTCCGGCTTCATTAGTAATCTGGAGTGTTCCGGTGGCATCGGATAAGAATTCAACTGAAAAACCCAGGTGAAAAGCCTGCCGGGCTGTAGTGTCACAGCACATTTGAGTCATGTACCCGGCGATGACTACTGTATTAATGTCCATTTCCCTTAACCAGGATTCCAGGTCCGTGCCTGTGAAGCTGCCAGGCAGATTTTTTTCTACTAAGAGTTCGCACGGTATTTCCGCTATCCCCGGGTGAAGTTTCCACTCCTCAGAACCCTTCTGGAATGCTTTTGCATCTTTTTGCAGAGCGGCATGCTGGATGAAAACGACAGGGATTTCTTTTGACCGGGCGGCTTCAATAACTTTAATGATCTCCTGAAGGCTGCCTAGGGGGTGGGTTACCGGCAGCCTCCCGGTAATATATTCGTTTTGGACGTCAATGACCAATAATGCACGTTTCAATTCTCCCTCGCCTCTCTCACACCATCTGTGTGCTTTAATGTTATTGAATAACAACATTAATACCTGCCTCTTTAAGTATCTCCGCCTCCTGTTAGGTTGGATCAAACCGTTCATCATAGAGGTCGCTAAAATAAACGGTATGCCCATTGTTTTCCAGAGTTTAAACTACCACATCGGCAATAGCATTAAAGCTACCTTTGTCAGGATGTCCCAGTATCACTGGTATTCGCTCCTTTTCATCCCCACAAACCCGAATGGAGTGTACCGGTCCCTTTGCCAGGAATTCAGTCACTACTTACTTGTCCATTGCCTCTGTTTTTAGTTCCTGTGGCATTTTCTCAATCGCGTATCTTAAGGCCGTGCGGGGCATTATTTTTTTATTCTTCACAACATAATCAAATACTTCTTTTTGGTTGTTGCGGCTGGCTTCTTTGAGCATCCAGCCATAGCCCTTCTGGACCAGGTCATCTTTGTCTAACAAGAGAATATCGGCAATCTCAAAAATATCTTTTAAGAACTTCCCCTGCTTGGCGGGTATGATGAGAGATACCGCAGACGCGCGGCGCATCCAGCGGTTTTCTGATTTTGCCCATTTTTTCAAAACGGACAAATATTGCGGGTACATTTCAATAAAAGCGCCGACTGTGTGATTGCAAAGGGTATCGCACGACGCCCAGTTGCTGACGTAACTATTTACCCATTTTTCAAATACTGCAAAATCCCCCGGTTCATATTCTTTGCGGATATAATACGACCAGTTACAGGCGATAAACGATTCTTCCATGTAACCCGATTGCCAAAGTTCTTCGCAGCAACTAAAAATTTCAGTTTTGCTTTTACCTTTAATGTTCTTAAAATGTTCTTTGCCAATTCTACTTACAACTGCGGTCTTAACGCCGTAAAACTTAATTTTTTCTTTGAAAAATCTTTGTCCTGTTTCCTTTGTGTGTTCATCACTGTTTTCCTTCAATTCCTGGCGGATTTTTTCAATCACACTGTTTCACCTGCATTTTCACCTCTAAATTTAATTACCTCTGAAAACCGCAAATACTGCACTTTTTATTATGCACACAGATGAGGCTGCCGCATTTTTCACATGCCCATCTCTTGTTTTCGGCCACCATAAACCTGTCAATACCCGTGTCTTTTATCATATTTAAATTATCGATCATGCTCATATCATATTTTATCCTGTATCTCTTATCAAGCTGTCTTAACCTAGCGCACGGAAATTTCTCGCAGGAAAAGCAGTAACCGCTGCTGCCTGCTCTTAGCTCTTCGCAGTTTCTGATTCTGCAAATCATACAGTACTTAAATATCATTTCGTCAGTGCTGCCGCAGCCAGGGCACTTTTCCCTGTCACGCAGGTAAGCCCTACAAACGCCGCAATTCATGCCGCAGGGGGCTATTATTGTTTTATCAATTTTTGTCGTATACACTTTAATCATCCTTCCGGAAACTCGGTAAACAAACTTTATGAGAATATTTTACGTAGAAAACCTATCCGTCTAATCAAGGACGAAAATATAAAACTTGCTGTAACCGCTATAGACGATATAATAAGAAATTTTAGTATCGGGTAAAGCTGATGTCTCTTAAGCAAAATCGATACACTTATAAGAATAGGGGCGTGGAAAACGAAGACACCGAACGCGTTATCTGAGAGAAACTTCTGAAAAGAGCTTTGTCTATTGTATTTGTGCTTAAAAATACCTATAAGGCCGATTATTACCGCCACGCAGAAAAAGGACTCCCAGAGAGCATAGACAAAAGCCTGCCAGTTTAAACCGCCGTTAATTAAAAAAATCCCTTGCGCCGGACCGCCAAAAAACATGAGAAACATCCAGAGCGGCAGGCCGACCATAAATGCCGCAGCGAACCACCTTTTCCCCATTTTATAGTCAATTAGATCAAAAATACCGTATCTGTATGACACTATTCCCGCGCAAAACATGATTATATATGCGGAAAAGTAGCCGAGCTGCAGGTTTGCCACATCCGTGCCTATCGGGAAAGCCAGCCGGGCGGCGAATGCGACGACTGTAATGATAAAAACCAGCAGCAGCACGTTTTTAACAGAAATATCAAATTTAATATTAAGGCTGAAATTGCCGAACGCTTTTTTGAATAATACGTAGATAAAGGTAAAGATCAAAAGCACCTGCGCAAACCAGAGGGGGCCTGTCCAAGAAATAAAATTAAGCGATTTTATACCCTGCAAATAGTAATTTGCCATTTCAACTTCAGGATGCGATAACTTTACGCAGACCGGATTGATTATAAACATATATACGATAAGTGGTATCCCAAGCCTGCAGATCCGGCCTGAAATAAAACGCCCCGTGCCTTTCGCCTCAAGGCTGCCGGGCACGAAATACCCGGAGTTCATGAACAGCAGCGACATGAAATAGGCTTGGGTAAGCGACAGGCAGAGTGCGAAAAAGAGCGTTGATACAAAGTCCACACTCTCGTTCTCTTTATAGTACCAGCTGCCAAGCCCGCTGTATGTGACGGCGGTGTGCACGAGCACAACAAATATGATCATCAGGGCGCGCAGGTTATCAATATAAGCCAGCCTGGAGGCTTGTCCTTTATTTCCTGCCATATAGTCTCTCCCCCGATTAAAACTACCATGCTTTACCAGACAACTAATTAATAAACCAGCACTAAAGTATTCTGCTTCCCTTCAAGCACACGAGAACCGTCCCCGTGTGCTTAGTGATCACCTGTTATCAAAA
>DFAP01000094.1:0-3469 GCA_002365855.1 Pelotomaculum sp. UBA3103
GGGTAAAACGTTAGTTATTTTGCAAAAAAAAAGCTGTTTTTTCAACAGCTTTTTAATCATAGTTTTTTAAACCGTCAAGGGGACGCACTCAAGAACGACGTCGTCGATCTTGGCTGTATTGCAATTCCCCGCGGCAGGTGTGTAGGAGAAGCGGACCATAGCGGAGGCAACGTTATCATCGGTCCTTGGCGTTACAAACTGGACCTGGGTGTATGCAGTGTCCGGGATGGACTGGCCGGTCAGAGACTGGGCGCCGATACCGATCTGGACACCCGCTTCATCGAAAAATACCACTTCAGCGGTCAGGGAGAAATTGCTCACACCCTGTCCGAGGACATCTTCCTTGGTCCAGAAAGTGAGGCGGTACTGGCGGCCGCCCACGATTCCATTGGTAACCATCTGGAAAAGGGAGGCCGGCAGCAGGGGATTCAACCTTCCCAGTTCGGCCGCAAACGAGCCGGAATGCACGGTGGTGGTCTGGGCTACATTGCTGGCGCCCCAGAACACCGGGTGAGTGGCGTCGGCCCAGATTTCCAGGCCGCCGTCCCTGAGACGGTTTCCGGGAGGGCACTCTCTCGGTCTCGGGCATGTTTGGACAAAGATCTGGCGGTCCTCCACCACCTTTGCAGTGAGGATAATTACGGCTGTTTGGTGCAGACGGCTCGGACGCGTGAGCTCCCAGTTTATGTCGACGTCAATGCTATGAAACTGGGCAAAAACGTCGCTCTTGTTCATCACCCTCCTGGGCTGCTTTAAATCAACCATCTTGGTGAAGGGAATATCTTCTGACGTGTGCCTGACCTCGTTATTCTTGTTGACATAGAAAATCTGCTTGTGCAGGGTACCTTTAATAATGACCTTTTTAACCATTACTTCCCTTTGGGTGTCGCCGTAAGGTATAAGCACGATATCTCCAGACTGGGTTTCATCAACAAACACCGGGGTACCCTGCAGGTCGCGGACAGAGGCTATGATCTTGTCTATTTTGATTGCCAGTTCCGGCAGGGTTACATGGTTATCGATCACCGCTTGAACTTCGACAGCCTCAACTACTACCGGAACCTTGATTTCAACACACCTGACCGGCTGGACCTCAGTAAATAAAAATTGTGCGGGCACGGACATCTTTTTTTTAACCTCCTTATATAAATTTAATTTGAGTTAATAAAATTACCTTACATGGGCCAGCTCAAGCCGGCCCCAAAGGACCAATTAGTTTTTCCACATGAAGCAAGCTATTTTTACCCCATAGCCCGGCAGGGAATCATAATAACCTGGCCAACGTCGATAACATCCGGGTTAGTAATTTGTGGATTAATATCCAGGATCATCTGCACAGTTACTCCTTTGGCAGCCGCAATCTTGCCCAGAGTATCACCAGGCTGCACAGTGTACGGAGTGGGCGGACAGGGTGTCACAGTAGGCGTAGTTGTTGGCACAGGTTCAACGGGCACGTAAACTTCCGGCTGGGCTAATTCAGTAACCGTTGCCCTGACTTTCAGCACAATTTCCTTCTGAAGATCAATACCTACCTGTTCAACCTTAATAAACTCAGCATCTATCCTAACATCTACATCCATGTCGGGCATAGCTCCCGGCACTTCCACAAATGTGCGGAAAGCATGCTGCTGGTGCAGGGCGTGCACGGCCTGGTCAGGCGCTACACTGACATAGATTACTTCTACGTCGACCGTGCCCCGGATTATCACTTTGCCATCCAGGATGTTGGTATCCGTTACTTCCGTCTTATCCACCCTGGCTTCAATGACTTTCGCGACATCCGGCTTGGCATGAGGGATTTCTGATACCTCCCTCACAACCACCTGTTTTTCACCAGTGCCGATCTCGCGATCAACTTTGAGCCTTCTCTTTTCATAGCCTTCCTCGTCCTTGAGCAAGGTGGGAACATTTGTCAGCGTCCTGGTTTCAGAAACATGAACGATGAGCTTGACAATGACGTCCGCGCGCAGGGCGGGGTCGATCACCAGCTCAACATCTGCGGCTTCAACCAAGGCACGTACCTGAACGTTCATCCCGGGATAGGCCTCGGGTACTTCCACAAATTCGCTGAACTTAATGGTGTGGTGCAGGTCATGGACGGTTTGCTCGGGCTTCAGCGCCACGTACAGAACCTGAAGCTTGACCTCGCCGTCGATAATAACCTTGTTTGCAATAAGCCTTTTATCGGTTATTTCCACTTCGGCTTTGGTGGCCAGGATCTTTTCCGGATCCGGTTTTTCCTCGGGAACGTCAAATACATCGCTGACAATAATTTGTTTGGTAACTCTTTCACCAATCAGGTGCTCAACCGTTATGTCTTCGGTTTCAAGAGCCTCGTTGCTGGCCGGGGTTTCGGTCAGTATGTCCAGTTCGTCAACTTCCGAGACTTTGGCGAAAACGCTTAGCACAGCCGCAACGTCGAATTTGCGCGCGTCTTTCGTACTACGAGTGATGCTCACATCCTCTACGCTTACATCGACGTGAACATCCATCATTGGTCTGGCGCCTTCCACGTCAACAAAGGTCGTAAAATTAATATCGCCGTGCATTGAATGAACGGACTGATCCGGCTTAAAAGCAACATACATAACCTGTAAGGTCAGGGCGCCTTCTACGATTACTTTGTTTGGGACGATGCTGACGTCTTTAACCCTGGCCTTTGCTTCTTTTGATAGAATTTTATCCACGTCCGGCTTTGCATAAGGTACTTCAATCTGTCCCCTGACGACGGTCTGGACTCTATCTTCACCCTTGACCAGATTGACTTTCAGCCGTTCGGTTCCAGCCATACTTAATCCTCCTTTCAAAACTGTTCTATACTAATATATGAGTGTGACAAGAAAAAGTACCAAAAAGAGTAGCCAACCATGTAAAAAACAAAAAAAAGAGGACTAAATCCTCTTCCTTTTATTTGCCTTTTAATATAATTTATGGAAAAATGAAACCGGGCCTTTTTACCTGCCGTAGTTTTTTTACCTAACTAATAAAAATGTTTAAAAGTTGCAATTTAACTATATAAACCGCGACTAACCATTGAACATCTGCACAAACATCTTTCCATAGCGGCCCCCGCTTACCACGCCGATGCCTACCCTGGTGTAGTTGGCGTTAAGAATATTAGCGCGGTGCCCCGGTGAATTCATTAAATTAGTGTGCGCGCTGTCAACGGTAGGAGCGCCGGCCAGGTTCTCCCCGGCATACCGGTAACTCACCCCGTATTTTTTCATCATATCAAACGGCGAGCCGTATGTGGGCGAATTATGGTCAAAATACCCCAGGTTAATCATATCCTGCGCTTTAAGCCGGGCCAGCTTAACCAGGTTCAAATCCATCTGCAGGGGCTTTAAGCCCGCCCTTGCCCGCTCCTGGTTAACCAGGTTCAGCATCTTGCTCTCATCCGCGTTCAGACCGCTGACCGGCTGAGGCTCAGGTTGTGGTTGTGGTTGTGGCTGCGGCTGCGGCTGTGGCT
>DFAP01000094.1:3824-76488 GCA_002365855.1 Pelotomaculum sp. UBA3103
CTGCGGCTGCGGCTGCGGCTGCTGAATTTGAGTTTGATTAAGGGGCTTGATGAACATTTGAACAAACATCTTTCCGTAGCTGCCCCCGCTTACCACACCGATGCCTACCCTGGTATAGCTGGCATTGAGAATATTGGCGCGGTGCCCCGGTGAATTCATTAAATTGATATGTGCGCTGACGACAGTGGGAGCGCCGGCCAGGTTCTCCCCGGCATAGCTGTAGCTTACTCCGTATTTCTTCATCATTTCGAAAGGAGACCCGTACGTGGGCGAATTATGGCTAAAATATCTCAGGTTAATCATGTCCTGCGCTTTCAGACGGGCTAGCTTGACCAAATCCAGATCAATCTGCAGGGGGCTTAACCCTGCCTTTGCCCGCTCCTGATTGATCAGTTCCAGCATCTTGCTCTCATCAGCATTCAGACCGCTGACCGGCTGGGGCTGGGGCTGTGTTTGTGGCTGTGGCTGCGCCGTTCCGGCATTTTGACTGCAGGTGAATATTTGAACAAGAATCTTGTAGGAACCTTTTGTAATTACCCCAACACCAATCCGGTCATATTTTTGACTGAGTATGTTAGACCTGTGACCACTTGACTCCATCAAAGCTTTAAAAGCTGAGCTGACCGAAGGGGCTTTGGCAATGTTTTCTGCGACGCAACTGTACTGCACCCCGACAACCTTCATCATGTCGGAGGCTGAACCGTAGGTTGGAGAAACATGGCCCAAGTAACCGTTGGACGCCATATCCTGTGCTTTGATCCGGGCCAGGCCGGATAATGTTGGGTCAACTACAAGCTGTTTCAGGCCAGCTTCGGCGCGGGCGGAGTTAACCAAATCCGCCATCTGAAGTTCGTCAACACTTATGGGCGCCCCAGCTTCCGCCGCGCTTGCCGGTGCTGCTATCCCCAATGAGAACATGATTACAAAAAGGAACAAAATCGAGATTACGCTTAATGACAGGCTCCTTGAACGAAACAACATTCAATTACCCCTTCCTTTTACACCTCCGGAGTTAGCTGACGGGTTCGGTAAAAGATAACCCTACCCGTTCAGTAGTCGGTCGTCGGAAGTCGGAAGTCAGTTTATTTTAGTAGGTATTCATATAGCGATTACCTCTAGACTGACATCTGACATCTGACATCTGACATCTGAATTGGGATTCACCCCTGAAAACCGGTTCCTCCGTACCCAAACCATATTTTTGGGATTCGGCTGAGATGCAGGATGGCAAATAAAAAGGCCCATACAAAGCAACCCTTGTACAAGCCTACTATACTTACAATGGAGTGTTGTGGCAAAGCCGGTAATTTAATCCCAATGGTCGTATAGTTAACAATTATGGCAGTATCCTGCGAAGTTTTCAAAATAGCTCAGAAATAGCAAAGGATGTAAAAAAAAGGCTATACTTTAGATCCTTTTTTTACTACCGTAGCATTTATGTCGATCATTTTCAATAGGGCCTCCGCTCCTCTGGCAGCACAGCCGCTCAGAAACAAATGCGCCTGCCCGCGGGCAATCAGCTTTTGCAAGGCCTGGCAGATATGGGTTTCGGTGACCTCGCCCGGATCAGCCGGACAACACCCTTCTCCCAAACCCAGTGCGGTTAAAAAACCATTATTATATCCAAGCGTGCTTCCTTCAGCGTAACCTTTTTCATAACCGGACTCAAAGCCCAGGCCATAACCCGGATGATAACCCAGGTTCCTGCCTGCTCTGTAAGCCTCTTCTTCTTTTTTTTTCTTATCTACCCAGAGTTCTTTAGGGCCATGGGCAAAGCCCTTTTCAAGATCCCCGGAAATTATGTTTTTGCCCATGGTCACCGCCCTTTCCCGATACCGGATGTACTGCGTCAACCTGACCAAAATTTATACCCGGAAGCAAACTCGGAACCTTGACAGCAGCTTAGATTCGGGGCCGCCACTTCCGCATTGAGTCAGGCGCATAAAATACCGCCCCCAGGCCTTCGGTAAGCACAAGGCACTCCAATCCATCTACCTCTTCCACAAAACAGGTGAGTATGAACAACTGTTTTTTTAAACCCCTACAAAACCTTTTCATGAATAGCTCGTCAAGATTCGCAAGCTTTCCCACAATCTGCCGGGAGCCTTCCACAACAAGAGAATACCGGCCGTCGTCCTGCCTGTTTAAGGCAATTTGCACTGGTGTTTCGCGGGTATCACAGGACAGTTTATTTATTCCCTCCAGGTAATGCCGGGCCACTTTTACAGCCTCTTCCCTGCTTTTAAACCTGGGGCCGATCGCGGGTATGTTATCTCCAAGAAATGCCAGGGCAATATCTCCTGAAACAATGGACCGGTATACCATTGGTAAGCCTCCTCATTTTTAATATATGGATGGCTTAGGGTAAAGGTGAGGCGGCCCGACCAAAATACTTCTCTTCTAGGCTTAAAATTCAATCTTGAGCAGATCCATGACGTTAGCAATCCGATTAAAAACAGTAAGTTTTTCTGACCCTGCAAACAGCAAGCCTATTGCCTTTTTATCCTGGTTCAAAATTAATGAGCCGCTGTCACCCGGCTTGGAAGGTAAATCAGTTACAACCTGTTCAGTAAACCAGACCTTTTCATCTTTATCCATTTCAACCTGCAGAGTTGTGTTGACTGATTTAACGACTCCGCTGGTGACGCCTGAGGTTCTGCCGCTCTTCCGCACCTTTTCTCCTGGCTTGGCTTCTGATATGCCGTTTACTTCCCCTATTTCCAGGATAGCCGGCCTGACAATATCCTCTGAATCCAGTTTAACTACAGCACAGTCAACAGTATTTTCAGACTTGGAGTGCTTGTAAAAACGAATTTCGTAGTCCCGCTTAAACAGGTTAATCAGCCTGGTGACTTCACGCGCCAGGCTCATTGCCACCGGGCAATCAGCCCTGGAAATGCTTTTTTCCAGCGGAACGTAGCGGGGCAGGACACCAATCCGGTCCTCAGTTTTTCCCCCGTCGTAAGGTCCGGGTTGCAGAATGGGGTCGCCTTTTTTAGCCCTTGCCTCCTGGTAAGTGGAACCGTTGGCAAGCACATGGTTGTTGGACAGAACCATCAGCTCTTTGGTTTCTCTGTCCTTAACAACAGCCCCCATTGTTCCGGCCGAAGACTGAAAATGTCCGATGCTCATCCCGGGCTGGCAGGGTCTTACCCGTTTGGTACGGTCATTGAGCATTCTTACCACACCGATTTCAACAACATCTGTTACGAGCCCGTGAATCTTTTTTGGCACAACCTGGCTCCTTTGCAGATCCGCAGCGGGCAGTTTTTTTTCTACATATAAGATAAACGCCGGTTCACCAGTACTCTCTTCGCCTACATGTTTATGGCCTATCCCTATGCCAACCACGTTCTGGAGGTCCAGCAGCTTTCCCCTGGTTTTATTCAAGGCTCTGAAATACCGGTCCATTAACGAAAACCCCTCCTTCAAAATCCTAAACCATCATATGCAGGATTTTAAGAAAGGGGTACGCGTTCTAATATGCCGATTTCGGTAAACCCAGGCGGTATTTGCCACGGGTTTCCATGCCGCCTATACCGTCAAGGCCGGTTATTGTCCCTGAAATAACATCTTTTATCGGAATCGGATCGTATATTGAGGTGTATGAGATCTTCTCCACCACAAAGACTGGATCGTAGGCATGGATCATTACTCTCTTCGGGGAACTGGCAAAGTTGGCTCCTGCCGACAGGATAGCCTCGTAATGTGACTGGCAGGCCCCGGCGAAAATAACCAGATCGTCCTTGCTCTTCTCATATTGCCTCGCTATTTTTACCGCCTCAACAAAATATTTTGAGGCAAAATAATTATTTATATCCGTAAAATCTTTTGTGCCTTTAACATAGCCGTCATGACCGGTTAAAACCAGAATATCGGGCCTGTGCTTCTTTAATAAATCTTCCAGTACTTCCGGCTGCTTTTCTTCCTGGATATTGTAGCCGTCAGCAGGTATACTCAACTGTCTGTATGTGGCCAGGCAGATATCCAGGTAATCACCGTCGCCGTCGATGTGAAGAACAGAGCCGGGAACATCAAAGCCCGTCACCTTGTTTTGGTTGTTGGTTGGTTTGTTTTGTTTGTTTTGTTTGTTTTGATCGCCGTAATTTACCTGCACCTGCACCGCCCTGCTCAGAAAGAGCTCCCGCTCCCGCTCCCTCCTGGCAAAAATCCGGCTCATATGCTCAGTGTTTTTTATGGTGATGTCCCTCAGACAGTTGGCAATTTCACCCGGGTCAATTTTGACCAGGTCATCCAAAGGAGCGTCGGCGCACAATCTCAGGTACAGACCCTTTAAAAAAGCGTATTTTCTACCTTTTTTTTCATATAAATCTTTAACTTTAAAATAAACATCGGTATTATAGGACTTCCGACCGACGACGTCACCCTTTTTGATTTCCTCCACCAAAAAAACCCCTTTTATTTTTTATTTATAATATGAAAGGGGCCTTAATGTTTGTGTATGTATCACAGGTAACTTTTAAATCCTTTTTCCATATATTAGATTAGATAAATTCCGGAAGGTAGTTAAAAATGATCGCAGCCGTTTTGCCTGTTCAAAATGAACAAAAAAAGATAAAAAAAACGGTTCAAACACTAATGACCGTTTCTGCCGGACTGATCATACCAGTTGTCAACGGATGTACTGATAAGTCCGGTGAGATCATCGGGAATTATCAGTCGGATAAAATTTTCCCTCTTTTTTTTAAGGAAACCCTTGGATTTGACGTTCCCAGGGCAATTGGGGCAAAGTGCGCGCTTGAAAAAGGGGCTGCCGCAGTCCTGTTTGTAGACGGGGATATGGACGGGGATATTGCCGCAAATTTAGAAGAGCTGATTAATAAGGTTACTAAAGAAAATATCGACATGGCCCTTACCAACTGTTATCCAGATGGCTGCCAGGAGATTTCCAGCCTGGCCCAGCATGTCTTACAAGCACGATATGAGTTAAACAGGGAAATTGGACTGAAACAAGCTATTGGAGTGGCAATACCCAGCCACGGCCCGCACGCGGTTTCCCTGCGCCTGCTGCAGTCTGTTCCCCTGCGCGAACTGGCGATTCCCCCGGTATCCTTGAGCCTGGCAGCTAAAAGCGGACTGGAAATACGCGTTGGCACCAACATAGCGCATCAGGCCCTGGGTTCTCCGGAAAAAGATTTTACCCATTCGGAGCTTATTGCAGAAACCATCATCGGAGACTGCATTGAAGCCCTCAGGGTATATCGGGGCGAAGAGCGGCGCCGCGAGAAAGGCTCGGTGGTGTACAAGGGTTACCACCCTCAAAGGCGCCTGGACCTGCTGGTCGGGTTATAAACTGTTGGCAAATAAAAAAAACACAACCCCGGTTCTCTCAAGCCGGGACTGTTTACTTGGTGTGCTTATCCGCAACGGTGGATGCGCCGAAGGCCTCGGGCTTGATTTTTGCTCTAAAACCGCTCCCTGTTACCATCCCAACCACCTCACGGATGATATCCTTTGACTCTCCATGAATGCCGATATCAATATGGATTTCCACGTTCAGGTCATCAAACCCGTAATCAGCAAAAAACTTGTGGACCATCCCGCCTACTTCCAGGCTGAGCGCCGTCTCGTAGAATATCTTCTGGCGAAGGCTTTTGATTTTGCGCTGGGTTTTCTTGTGATAGTAATATCGCGCACCCTTTCCCAGGCGGTGTACGATAACAGCGGTTACAAAGCAGGTACTGCTTCTGACCATGGAATCGGAGCCAATAATAATTTTGTAGGAAGATGTGGAAAGACCCTTGATATATTTTATAATATCAAGCATCATGTCTTCAAAACGCATCTTGCCTTTTGAAGGGCTGATAAAGTACACTGCCACATCCTCTTTCTTTTAAATTATTTCTCTCAATAATGCCTCCGTTAGATCAGCAAACTCATTAATATTTAATGTTTCACCCCGGCGCCCGGGATCGATTTTCGCATGGTTGAGAGCCCTTAGACAGGAATCCCTGCTAAAACCAAGGCCTGACCCGGAAAGTGAATTCAGCAGAGTTTTACGGCGCTGGCCAAAAGACGCCCTCACTACCTGGAAAAATGTCCTTTCATCGCTTACATTTACGGCAGGCTCCGGTCTTATTTTCAGCTTTACTACAGCAGAATCAACACCAGGCTGAGGGTAAAAAACGGTTCTGGGAACGCGGAAAAGCATTTTGGGCCGCGTGAAATAATTAACTACCACGCTGAGTGCTCCGTATGCTTTGGTACCTGGTAATGCAGCCAGCCGGGAGGCAACTTCAGCCTGGACCATAATAACTATCATGGAGATGTTAAACCTGCCAACAAGCATATGCATCAAAAGGGGGCTGGTAATATAATAGGGCAGGTTTGCCAGCATCTTGTAACTTCTCCCGCCTTGCCCAAAAACGCCTCCTGTCTTATCTGCAACCATTTCATCAAAATTAATATCCAGCGCATCACCCTGGATTAATTCGACATTCCCGGCGTGTTCCAGCATCCCGGCAAGGATACTCAGCAATCCTCTGTCCACCTCAACTGCCAGCACATTACCAGCACTAACAGAAGCCTGTGTAGTCAAGGCTCCCAAACCAGGACCTATTTCAACGACCAGATCGGACTTGTTTAATTCGGCTGCCCCTATAATTTTACGAACAATGTTCGGGTCTACTAAAAAATTTTGCCCGAGACTTTTACGGCAGGCCAGCCCATGATGCTTTAGCAAGGCCCGCACGGCAGTTGGAGAAGCAGTTTCGATCAAACTTCCTCCCCCCGTGTAATTTAAATTTCAAAAAAAATTCGACAGGCTTAAACAGTCTTATTCTTATTATACCCATTTCAGCCAAAACGAAAAGAGGGCCTTTCGGCCCTCCTGTCAATTTAATATGTAAACCTTTGTTTTTCTGACCCCCCAGCTCATGGCCTGGTTGTACGTTTCAAAAAAGAGGTCAATCCTGTTTCCTTTGATGCTGCCCCCCCGGTCGAGCGCAGTGGCATAACCGTAACCTTCCACATACATTCGTGTCCCCATGGGGATCTGCGTTGTGTCAACCGCTACAACCCCATAATAGGGAGCGACCCCTGATGCTGTATTGTAGCCCGTATATGTGTATGCAGAAGCAATCATATCCAATTCCTGCGAATACCTGATATTTTCGCCGCCCCGGGAAACCACCAACCCGCTGCCGACCATAACTACTTTTTCTGTTGGAGAGGATATCTTCTCTGAGGATAATAGCTGGCGGTCTACCTCGCTTCCATCCCGGTAAGTTACCTGCCAGTGCTTTCGCTCGGCGCCATCCCGGCCTTCCTGGGCAACCCGGGTGGTACCCTGCGGAATGCTGATAGTATACTTGTTTATTGTTTCAAATGGAACTGCTTCCTCAATAATTACATTTTCCTGGCGTACTCTCGCAACAGTGATCTTCATATCCTGAGCCAGGCTGGTTTCTTTGTCTGGCTTAACTTCGTCCAGCGGGCCAAGATTAATATTGTATTCGCCCAGGACATCATTGACGGTGCGACCTCTGGTCCTAACCGCGAGTACGCTTCCATCGGCTGTAATGCTTATGTCAAGCGCCCGGTTAACTCTGACTACCATCCCGTTGCTCAATGGCGTGCCCACCGGCGGGTTTATCTCGTCTTGATCCTGCAGGGCGATGCCCTGCTCTAACACAGCATCTTCAACCGTGCCGGCAAAAGTCTGGATAGTCGTTTCTGCCCCGTCAACAACCAGCGTAATAGATTTGTTGGTATGGACATAGCCTCCCATAAGCAGAACAGCCATGACAGACGCAGCTGCCGCTGATTGGACCAAGAAGCCCCGCTTTCGGGGCGCCGGTAGATATTGACGGATTTTATTCAACAAGGATCCAAATAACTTTTTCCAACTCATCATATGCCTCCTTAAACAGGTACGGCACTAATTATAATCCTTTTTCACCACCACATCTTTAATGTTTAGCAAACTCATGAAACGCAATATTACCTGACATTTTTTTTGGATACCGTACCGTTTATTTCCTAGCACATTACATTCTACAATAAGTTGCTGGTTAAGGGTAGGCTTTATTTTGTCGTTTCAAATCGATCGGACAAACCAACTCCGGCTACAAATACTCAAAGCCCTTGTTACACAAAAGGTTGGGTATTTTATGAATTTAATTAATTTTTTTGATTTTACTCTAAAAAACACAGAAACGGCCGTCACCAGATCCGTTTCTGCTGTTGATATTTCATATTGATTGTCTAGGTGGTCTTTTCCAGCAGTTCTATTTCTCTCTCCTTAAACCACTCTTTCAGGTACTGAGCCAGCCTGCTGTTTTGAAACGTGTACCAGTTATGGCGTTCATCTTCGTATTCCATTAATACTTTTTTAAACTTGGCGTCTGTATCAAGCTCCTTTAACAGGCGGTTTTTTAAATCGGGGTCTTCGATAGTCGAGGCGTAGTCCTGCTTGATTTTACAAGAAAGTTCTTCGCTTAATTTTGGCAGCCTTACAAACCTGTTAGTCTGTCTTTCAAGCTTCGTGATCATCTCTGTATGTTCCGGAAAATCCAGGGGCGAAAAAAATCTCACGTCACCGTTCTGCAGATCCAGGTAATATTCGGAGTGCTGGCTGCTGTTCTCAAAAGCATTAGTAATCCAGGCCATAATGACGGAAACCTGTCGCATTCACCAAACCCTCCTATTCATAAATTCATCTTTCCCAACGGTAAGGTTATTCTCTAGCTTTTGTTAATATTCGATCCCCTTCTGGGCGGGGATTCCCTGAGTAAACGGGTGCTTTATCTCACGCATTTCAGTAACCAGATCGGCGCGCTCGATGATTTCCGGCGAAGCATTGCGCCCGGTCATAACAAGGTGGAGACTGCCTGGTTTTTTGTCTAGCAAGGCCAGCACGTCATCCAGCGCAACGAGGCCGTAATGAATGGCGTAAAGAATCTCGTCAAGGATAATCATATCGTATTTTTCTGAGGATATTTCCGCCCTCGCAGCATCCAGAGCTTCTAAAGCAGCGTGGCGGTGTTCATCAAGAGACTGATCGTCTTTCCCTTTGATAAATCCGCCGCCCATCTGGCGCATTTCAAAGTTTGCGCCCAATTTTTCAGCTGCCTTTAATTCGCCGTATTTCCAGCCTCCTTTGATAAACTGGATGACAAGAATCTTCATACCCTGTCCCCAGGCGCGAAGAGCCATTCCCAGCGCAGCGGTGGTTTTACCCTTGCCGTTGCCGGTATTAACCAAAATCAATCCCTTTTTTTTCTGCTCGTCCAAAACATAACCTCCCTTACGATTCAACCTCCATTTGGGCAGTTGCATAATCCTTTACTGGTCAATTTCTTAACAATTATATATTCAAGCAATTCTGAATAATCTCCTGCCGTTTTCTGTACATATCCTGGCTAATTCTTCGGTCTTTATCCCCCTGAGCCGCGCGATCTCTTCGGCAGTGAACAATACATACGCCGGCTCGTTTCGCTTACCCCTGTGCGGCAGCGGTGTGAGGTACGGCGCATCCGTTTCAATCAAAAGACGGTCAGGATCAATGCGGGCGGCAATATCTTTCAGCTTGGGAGCTTTAGGGAAGGTAACGGGCCCGGCGATAGAAATATAAAAACCCATTTCAATGCATTCGACGGCCATTTCCCAACTGCCGGAATAGCAGTGCATTACCCCGCCGGAAGGCCCCAGGCCCTCCCTGCGCAAGATTCCCATAATGTCGCCATGTGCATCACGATCGTGTATGATCACAGGTTTATTTAACTTTTTGGCCAGGGCCAGCTGCTCCTGAAACACCCTGCGCTGAACTAGCCTCGGGGACAAGTTCCGGTAATAGTCCAGGCCCATCTCGCCGACCGCTACTACCTTGGGATGGGCCGCAAGCCTTTCCATCTCATATAGATACCTGGGACCAGCTTTTGCAGCGTCATGAGGGTGAATCCCCACAGCGGCGTAGATCAGGTCATACTCATCCGCCAGCTCTATGGCGCGCTGGGATGATTCTAAATTATAGCCTGCATTCAGGATATGGGCCACCCCGGCAAGCCGGGCCCTGCGGATCATATCGTCCCGGTCGGCCTCGTAGACATCGTCATCCAGATGGGCATGCGTATCAAAAAGGATCATGGATGTCTCCTTTTCCATTTTATTTATTGGTACCTGTATCGATCCTGGGGAACAGCCCCTCCCCGCGCTTTACAACCGTGCCCGGGGGCAGTTTGCCCCAGCTCAAAGACTCCCATATTTGAAGCTCGTGACGGTCCGGAATGCCAAGCTGAGTCCAGACCCTAGCCGGCAGTAAGGGCATAAAAGGCGAAGATAAAATAGTTATAAACCGCAGGCTCTCCGACAGGTTGTACATGACGGTGGACAGACGATCCCTCCTGGCAGGGTCCTTGGCTAACGTCCAGGGAGCAGACTCGTCCACATACTTGTTAGCCCGGCCCACCAGCCGCCAGATAGCAGCCAATGCGCTGGACAGATCCAACCTGTCCATACACTCCTCCACTGCCAGCGGGGTTTGTTCAGCCAGGTCGATAAGCTCCTGGTCGGGCCCTTCCGGCGCGGCTGCAGGTTGAACTATACCACCAAAATATTTTTCCACCATGGCAATGGAACGGCTGACCAGGTTTCCCAGGTCGTTGGCCAAATCTTTGTTGATCCGCTCCACCAGGGCGTCTTCGCTATAGTAACTGTCAGAACCAAAAGGCAATTCTCTGAGTAAGTAATACCTGATCGCGTCTACCCCGTACTTGTCGACCAGGACATGGGGGTCAACAACATTTCCCTTGGACTTGGACATCTTTCCGCTTTCGAGCATTAGCCAGCCATGGGCCACTACCTGCCTCGGCAGCTCAAGCCCTGCAGCCATCAGCAGCGCCGGCCAGATGATACTGTGGAACCGAACGATATCTTTGGCCATCAGATGCACGTCAGCAGGCCAGTACTTCTTGTAGAGGCTGTCGTCCTCAGTGCCGTAGCCCAGGGCGGATATGTAGTTGGTAAGGGCGTCAATCCAGACGTAAATGACATGTTTATGGTCAAAAGGAACTGGAATCCCCCAGTTGAAAGTAGTTCTGGAAACACAAAGGTCCTCGAGCCCGCTTTTTATGAAACTTACCATCTCATTGCGCCGGGAAGGCGGCTGAATGAATTCGGGATGTGCTTCAATGTGTTCGAGCAGCCTGCCGGCGTATTTTGACATCCGGAAAAAATAGCTTTCCTCCTGCAGCATTTCCACCGGCCTTCCGCAGTCAGGGCAAGCGCCCTGGTCAAGTTTGCTTTCAACCCAGAAGGCCTCGCAGGGCGAGCAGTACCAGCCCTCGTAGCTGGCTTTATAGATATCCCCCTGGTCATAAAGCTTCTGGAAGAGCGTTACGACCACCTTTTTGTGTCTCGGCTCGGTTGTACGGATAAAATCGTCATACTCAACTTCAAGACGCCCCCACAAAAGCTTGAAACCTGCCACAATTCTATCAACATGCTGACCAGGAGTCATCCCCTTTGATTTTGCCGCTCTCTCAATCTTCTGGCCGTGCTCATCCGAGCCGGTCAAGAACCGGGTGTCATAGCCCGTCATTTTTTTAAAGCGTGCAATCGCATCGGCTGCCACAGTCGTGTATGCGTGCCCGATGTGCAGGTTGTCGCTAGGGTAATAAATGGGAGTTGTAATATAAAACTTCCCCTTATGCATCTTGGTTCTACCTACCTTCCTATCGTTGAATCAAAAAAAATTAAACCTCACCCCTATCTTTTGTGAGGGGCGAAGTTTTTAAACTCTCGCGGTACCACCCTTATTTGCCTGCTCCTCGCGAAGCCTGGCCTCTACGGTACAGGGAAGCGCTCCCGATACTGCGGCATGGTAACGGCGCCCAACCCGGCACGGCTTACGATAAATTTCAGCCGCTCAGCTCCAGAGCCATGTTCGGCCAGCTTTCCCCGGCGGGCTTGCACCTTCCCCCGCTCTCTGTACGGGTATTATTTGGCTTACTCTTCTCCTTCATTGCTGTTATCTTGATAGCATAATAACATATAGATTTTAAAATGATTGCTGGCAACTTGTCAAGTTTTCACCAAATCATGCAAAAATATTGTATAATTTTACAAAAAGCATCTTGACTTTTAATGGAATCATTGGTACCATTTACTTGTAAAAAAAATCAACTATTTGTCGAAAAATGTCGGATAAGGAGGGACAGAATTTGAAATCAACTGGTATTGTCAGAAAGGTGGACGAGCTTGGCAGGGTAGTTATCCCGATCGAGCTGCGGCGGACTTTAGGCATTGACGAAAAGGACGCCCTGGAAATCTACGTTGACGCGGAAAAAATTATTCTGAAAAAATACGAGCCCGCCTGCGTCTTCTGCGGAAATGCCTCGGACGTACAGCACTACAAAAACAAATTGGTCTGCCGCGAGTGCTCTACGGCCATGTTTGAGAACACTAAAATTAGCTAACTGATTGAGAAGAGAGACTTAAAAAACTGTCTCTCTTCTTTATTGAAAAGTAAAATATGATGCAACTGCTTTGCTTTAACCGCACCTCAACCGGGGTGCATTATTTATTATCTACGACCGCCCGGTAGACTTCCCGCCTGGGAAGGCCGCGCACGCGCGCCACGTCACGAATGGCCTCCTTGCGGCCTATTCCTTCAGCTTCCAGCTTGGCTACATGGGCAGCCGGCTCCAGGTCGAGCCAGGTGTCTTCTTTGATTTGATCGCTCTGCTCACCTTGCGCTCCCGATACCACCAGGGTGACCTCCCCACGAGGTTCGTTTTCTTCAAAATGTTTGATCAGCCCTACCAAATCTCCCCTGATGATTTCCTCAAATTTTTTGGTCAATTCCCTTGCCACCGCCGCCTGCCTGTTGCCAAACACTTTAAGCAATACGTCCAGGAACGACTTCAGGCGGTGTGGGGCCTCGTAAAAAACAAGGGTCATGCGCAAACTGCTGACCTCAACCAGTTTCTCATGGCGAGCTTTTTTATTCAAAGGCAGGAAGCCTAAAAAAACGAAGGATTCCGTTGGAAGACCTGAAACTACCAGTGCTGTAACAGCCGCACTGGGTCCGGGGACGGGAACTACTTCGCATCCATTTTCCAGTGCCATGGAAACCATTTCCGACCCGGGATCAGAAATCCCCGGCAGGCCTGCATCGGTCACCAGGGCGACATTTTTTCCGGAGGATAGCAACTCCAGCAGGTAGTCGCCTTTTTTCCTGCGGTTGTGCTGGTGATAGCTGGTGAGAGGTGTGTGGAGGTCATAATGACTTAGCAGCTTACGGGTGTGGCGAGTGTCTTCCGCAGCGATCAGATCAGCCTCCCGCATTACCCTCAAGGCACGCAGGGTGATATCTTCCAGGTTGCCTATAGGTGTCGCGCAGAGATAGAGCACCCCTTTCTTTTGTTCCCCGGTCAAACCAGCCTCACCTCTTTAATTTGCTATCACCTCAAGCCAGGTTTAAATAAAGTTTACCCGGAAGCAGACTGATCAGCTGCAGGTTCCCGGCCCTTTCTCAAAAACGCCATGCAGTAAAGGCACTCCCCCGACCTCTTGTGCCCAAAGCTAAGGTTGCAGATGTGAAAATTTTGATCATAAAGTTCCAGCAGGTTAAAAAAGCTATATGACGAGACGCTTGTTTCCACACCGGTTGAATTACATGAAAAACCCTCACGATGAACGGCAGCCAACTCTCTCCTGAGCCGGCTGTTTTCATCCTCCATCTCCCTTACCTTGTTTTTTAATTCCTGCATTTCCGCAAGAAGCGCATGCAGCTTTGCTTCCATATTTCTTGCCAGTTTAAAAATTGACTGCACCTAAATTCTCTCCTTGCCGGACTGCTCCGGGCACTCCTTTTTATTCCTGCAGGCTTTTGACTGCCCTTCTTGAAGCGTTATTTCCTCGCATCGGTATTCCTTTATAATCTTGCTTTCCTTTAATTCCACACTCAGGCTGTTTTTCAAAATATTAATTCCGACAGCCCGGCCTTCTCCATCAGGCGTGATCACCAAGCTGCCAAGTTCTGGGAAACTCTCCCTGGCGTGCTCGTACGCCTCGTTTTCGTACTTCAAACAGCACATCAACCTGCCGCAAATACCGGATATTTTTGTGGGATTCAGGGACAAGTTCTGATCCTTGGCCATGCGGATAGAAACCGAAGCAAAATCTGAAAGCCAGGAAGAACAGCATAATTCCCTACCGCAGCAGCCCAGCCCTCCAATCATTTTAGCCTCATCCCTGACTCCGATCTGGCGGAGCTCGATTCGCGTCTTAAAAACCGAGGCCAGGTCTTTTACCAATTCCCTGAAGTCAATCCGGCCATCCGCGGTGAAATAGAAAATAATTTTATTCCCATCAAAAGTCTGCTCCACACCAACAAGTTTCATGGGCAGGTTATGGAGGGCTATTTTCTCCAGACCCACCTTGAAAGCTTTGTTCTCCTTCTCCCGGTTGGACACAAGCTGCTGGCAATCCTGGCTGATGGCCTTGCGCATAACCTTTTTCAGAGGCGAGACTACATCCTCTTCTTCTATTTTTAAAGGCCCGGCAACCACCTGGCCATATTCGACCCCCCTGGCAGTTTCAACAATTACCCCGTCACCCTCCGCAAGAAGGTGCTCACCCGGGTCGAAGTAATAAATTTTGCAGGCCTTTTTAAAGCGCACTCCTACTACTGTGACTCCCATTTATATTAATCCCTCCTAGTATGCCGTCGACTGCCCCGGTCCAGCGGGGCCTCCGGACAGATATAAAAACAGCGCCTCGAGGGCCAGCCTGGTATTGGCGCTGGCTTCGATTTTATTTTTGGTTGCTTCTATATTCTCTATTATTTCCACAAGGCGGGAGGTTTCAAAGCATTCCGCATCCCTTTCCAGATTTGCTGCGCGGTCCTGGTTATATAAAAACCCGTTTGACCCTGCTTCCCTGGACACCAGCAGGTCACGGTACCAGCAGGTAAGCATCTCCAGCATGAAGCGGGCCTTTTCCCTGCTCTCAGCACATTTTTCAGCCATTTCCAGGGCCCGGCATGGTCCTGCTTCAGCCAGTTCCTTGATCAGCGCATAAGCCGCTCCGCGTTCATCTTGAAACGAACCGGCCGAATATAACAGGGCCCTGCCCATGCTCCCGCCCGATAGCGCCGCTGATAATAGCGCGTCTTCCGCCTTCAGGCCATGAAGCGAAACAAGGCCGTGGGCAAGTTCGGAAACAGGTACGGCATGGAATGAAACCTGCTGGCAGCGGGAGAGAATGGTCGGCAGCAGGGCCTGGGGACGCGAAGAAACCAAAATAAAAATTGTATTCCCAGAGGGTTCCTCCAGTGTTTTCAACAGACAGTTGGCCGCTTGTTCGGTCATCGTCTCCGCCTGGCAGATTATAAATATCTGCCGGTTTCCCTGATAGGGCAGATATGCGGTTTTTCGCTGAACAGACCTTATTTGTTCAATTTTTATCGAAGCTCCGGCAGGCTGGACCCACTGCAGATCAGGGTGATTCCGGTTTTCTGCCTGCCTGCACTCACGGCATTCGCCGCAGGCGTCACCGCTGCCCGGCCGGGAACAAAGCAGCGCTCTGGCAAAAGCAAAGGCAGCTGTTTCCTTGCCCACTCCCTCAGGCCCGGAAAATAAATAGGCATGAGAAACCCGCCCGTAGGCAATGGCATTCAACAGGATATTAATAACCTGCCTGTGGCCTACTATTTCTCTCAGGAACAGCATTCCAGAACTCCTTCGACTGCTTTGAGAATATCAAGGTGCACCTGTTCAATGGACCTGTTGGCGTCGATAACCCTGTAGCGGCCAGGATCCCGGGCTGCGATGTCCAGGTAGCCGGACCGGACCTTCAGGTGGAATTCCCGCGCCTCCCGCTCAATCCTGTCAGTCCCGCGGCCGGAACGGCAGATCCTGTCCTTTCCGGTCTCACAACAAAAATCAAGCAGCAGGACCAGATCTGGAATAAGGCCCATGGTGGCCGGTTCGTTCACCTGTTTCAGCAGGTGAATTTCCATATCCCGCCCATATCCCTGGTAGGCCAGGGTGGAATCAATATAGCGGTCGCACAGCACAAGATTGCCCGCAGCCAGGGCCGGTAAAATAACCTCTGAGACCAGCTGAGCCCTGGCTGCGGCATACAGCAAAGCCTCAGCCCAGGGGACCAGTCTGCCGTACTCCGGATTCAGCAGGAGATCCCGGATCGATTCACCCAGCTTGGTGCCGCCGGGCTCCCTGGTGTAAAATACCCTGCGCCCCCGGTTTTTCAGGTATTCTCCCAAAAGGTTTAGCTGGGTTGTCTTTCCGGACCCGTCAATACCCTCAAAAACAATTAACTTGCCCTTACTCAATTAGGTGACTCCAATTCATTGTGGTTATAATGCTATTCTATCACAACTTTAATAGTTTTTAATGTCCGATCGTACGGACCCTGACAGGGCAGTCCCATATCGCTGATCAACGTCAGGTATTCCAGTATATCGGGCGTTATTTCTTCACCAGGGCCCAGTACAGGTATCCCCGGCGGGTAGACCGCTACAGTCTCCGCGCTGACCATGCCGCCCGCTTCAGCAAGAGGTATTCCCCGTGAAGGCAAAAACCAGGCTTCGCGGGGCTTCATTACTTTTTTGTAACAGCCGGGGGCGCCGGGCAGAGGAGTCTTAGCAGGCTGCCTTTCTCGTGCCGCGATATCTTCCATCGCGCTTGCCAGCGACTCACAATCGCGAAAGGTTGTGCCGATGGAAAGAACCGCCACGATGTTGGCAGCGTCGGCCATTTCTACGAAAACATTATACCTCCGGGCCAAAAGCTTTTCCACCTGGTACCCTGTCAGGCCCAAGCTTTGAACGGATATAACCAGCTTGGCCGGATCGATACCGAGTGAACTATCCCGCAAGTGAGCCTGGCTTAAAATGGATAAACCCCTGACCTGCGACAGCCGCTTGCGCAGCCACCGCGCAAGTTCCAGCGTTCTCTCCAGTAGCTGTTCCCCCCGGAGAGCCATCTGGCGCCTGGCCAGGTCCAGTGAACCCATCAGGATGTAAGACGGGCTTGTGGTCTGCAGAAGCTGCAAAGCGACCGCAACCCTTTCACCGTCATCCACCCCGTGTTTTAAGTGCAGCATGGAACTCTGTCCCAGTGACCCCCCCAGTTTGTGTGTGCTTTGTACAGATGCGTCAGCGCCGGCGGACATAGCGTCTTGGGGCAGGTCCCGGTGAAAACGCAGGTGCGCGCCGTGGGCTTCATCTGCAAGCAGCAGCCTGCCCGCCTCATGGACCATATGGACCTGACCGGGCAGGTCTCCTGCCACCCCGTAATAGTTTGGCCGGACGACAATTACCGCGGCCGCGCCAGGCCGTTCTTCCAGCGCCAGGAGAATCTTTGCAGGCGGCACGCCGCAGTCTGCCCCGAACTCCGGAATGACCTCGGGCATTACATAATACGGGTCAGCTCCCGACACTATGAGGCCCCCTAACACCGAACGGTGTGCGTTACGAGGCACGATCACTTCCCCCTGCCCCGCGTACGCGGCAAGCAGCGCCTGGATTCCCACAGTAGTGCCGTTGACTAAAAAGAAACTCCTGCCCGCCCCATATAATTCTGCGGCCAGTTCCTGAGCAAGGGCTATTGGGCCCCCTGGATTATGCAGGTCATCAAGGCCAGGTAATTCTGTCATGTCCAAGGAAAACAGAGCCTGTCCGCCAAGCGCGGCCAATTCTTCAGGTAGTCCCTGTCCCCGGCAGTGCCCCGGTATGTGAAAACCGGCGGGGGATCCGGATGCATGCTCCAAAAGAGCCTCGAAGAGTGGTGCGCTGCACTGCTTTTCAAACAAAAAAATAAACCTCCGAAATACTAATTATTTTCAAGAGATGCAAGTTTTACCTAACACGTTATTTTATCATAAATATCAAGGCGTTACCAAGGCTATCCTTTTATTTTGCCATCAGTTTGTTCTTATAGATACCCTGTTCACGGCTACAATAACAAAACAGAATATTAAAAAGGAGTGATTACTGTGACCGGTGACCGGAAGGTGGAGGAAAAAAAACTTTGCAAGAAATACCGCACCAATGTGGGCAGGCTGATCAGGGCATGGAAGCAGGGCCTTTCGGATCAAGAAATAAATTTAAAAACCGGGATCAAGATGTCCACGCTCTACCTGATCAAACAAGACATTGAGCTTACTCACAGAAAAGAGCGACTGGAGAGAAGAAAACAGAAATTATTGCGGTGTCATTCGTTTGACCTGGACCAGATTTTCTTCAACCCAAACATATAGGTTTCATAATCAGGGTCTTTTCTCGACAGTAAAATAATTTTGTTTTCACAATCCTGGCAGATATAATGGCCCCTTACTGAAAGACCCTGATTGCAGTCCATACGTAAACACTGACACAGGATACATGCCGGAGATTCTACAGCCACTTACTTTCACCACCTTAAAGTCTCAGCCCCGCAGGGCAAGATAGGGTTGTAATTTAGAATATGAACAGAAAGGGTGTTTGGTGAGAACATTATCAACAACATACCGAACAATTGTGAGGTCATGTTAATGTTCTTTTGTTTTCTTTTTGTCGAGCCTTAAGGCACAGTCAGGGCAGATGTTCTGACAGATTCCGCAGGCGATGCACCTGTTGTCTGCTTTCACCGAGGGCGTACCGTAAGCCCCCAGGACATCGCTCCAGTCAATACAGTCCACGGGACATTTTTCTATACAAAGGCCGCAGCCCTTGCATAAATCCGGGAATACCGTCCAGTATCCCTTTTCCAGATCCATGGTCCTGCCTACGAATTCAAGTGTCATGATTGGCCTCCTGTTAAAGAGTGGGATGAGACATGAGATTCGGCTGCCCGCGCTTTTCCACCGGCGCCATCAGAATCTGCATTTACCCGGGTGGCTACGCCTGGTTCCGGACTGGTCCGCACCAGCCCCACTCCCCGCTCTAACGCTGCAAAATTTAAGTCTCTGAGCGACGGCTCTTTGGCAAACTTGTATCCCAGCTTCTTTTCAACAGCCGCCCTGGCCTGTTTCAAGGTTATAGCATCCGTAGCGCCAATAATTGCGCCCAAGATCACAATATTGAAGACCCGGGGGTGAAACTCTTTTTTTGCCACTTCGATAGCCGGAATACCCAGCAATCTGCCTGCGTTTTCAGGCAGTTCCCCCTCGGCGCCCTGCATCCCGCTGTCATAAATATAGGTTGTTTCCGGCCCGACGTACTGCCGGGTGCGATAGACGGCCCGGTCGCTTAAAGCCACAACTACGTCTCCGGTCTGAAACTTGGGTGACCCTATCGGATCGTCGCTGATCTGTACAAAAGCCAGGGAAACCCCGCCTCTCTGTTCAACCCCGAAATTTGGTATGTACAGGGCCTGCCTTCCTTCTTCGTTAGCCGCCTCTGCCAGGATTTCAGCCACGGACTGGACACCCTGGCCCCCTTCTCCGGCCAGCATAATTTTTATGGCCTTACTCATCAGCCCTGACCTCCCCCTGCCCGGAACCAGGCGTTTTAAACTCTCCCGTCTTGAAGTGGCCGTGCATCTCCTTATCAATGAAGCTCCAGGTCTCAGACGCATTGGTCCGCCAGTTGGTTGGGCAGGCGGATAGGGCTTCGACAAAGGAAAAACCATTTCCTTCTATCTGATTGACCAAAGCTTTTTTAAGGTAGCCGGTCAACTGCCTCATATTAGAAATGCTGCCCCTGGCCACATAGGCGCCCTCCCTGGCAATAGCAGAAACCATCTCTGGGCCCTGAAAGGGAAATCCGGTTACTTCCGGATCCCGCCCGTAAGGGGTGGTTTCAGTTTTCTGGCCTGGTAGTGTAGTCGGAGCCATCTGGCCGCCGGTCATAGCATACTGGGTATTGTTTGCCAGGACAACGGTGATTTTTTCATTGCGGTGAACCGAGCTTACCAGGTGCTGAACTCCGATGGAGTAGCCTCCTCCGTCACCCATATAGGCGATACAGATCAGCTCCGGCCTTGCCCTTTTGATGCCGGTCATTACAGGTGTAGTACGGCCATGGTGGGTCTGAACGGTATCGAGGTTGAAAAAATCCCAGGACAGCAGTGAACAGCCTATATCGCAACCATAAACAACCCTGTCCTCAATCCCCAGCTCATCGACAGCCTGTCCCAGGCATTTCAGAATCAGACCATGCCCGCACCCGGGGCAGAATTTGTGAGGTTTGGTATCAACCCGCCAGGACCTGGGCATAGCAGGCTGTAGCTGCATGATAACCCTCCTTTAATATGGAAAATATAATCTTGTAATCCTATCTAATGTAACGGTTTTTGTAATATCTCCCTGGCCCTGGCCTCGACTTCTCCGGAGGTGATCCCTACGCCGGGCTTGAAGAGCGTGTGAATTTCGGCATTAGCGCCGTACACCGCTTCCGTTACCAACCTTGCCAGCTGGCCGTACGCGGACTCGACAATAAGTATTTTTTTAACTTCACCGGCAAGCGACTTGAGCTGGGGCACGGGCAGGGGACGCAGAGTGACCGGCCGGAAATAGCATACTTTTA
This sequence comes from Pelotomaculum sp. UBA3103, assembly GCA_002365855.1. Classification (GTDB taxonomy): domain Bacteria; phylum Bacillota; class Desulfotomaculia; order Desulfotomaculales; family Pelotomaculaceae; genus UBA3103. The sequence continues at coordinate 24,319 of DFAP01000094.1, forward strand.
TACCTTGTTCGCGAAGGACATTGACGGCCTCCCTGACTGCTCTAAAAACAACCCCGTGCCCCACTATTGCCAGTTCGGCGCCTTCAACGCCGGAAGATTGGAACTCGGCCAGTTCAGGGATTATTTTTTCATAATCCCTGACATCGCTCATCAGTTTTTCAAAAAGCTCTTCTTCCAGGTTGTAAGTATTCCTGTACTGGGCCGGGGGCCGGTCCTTCCCCGGCGACCCTTTTTGACCGACAAAGGGCTCCTGTTCAACCAGTTGGATCCCCCGGGCCTCTGGATCATACAAGGTCAGGGGTTCCCGCATTTTGGCCTGGTATCCGTCTCCAAGCACAAAAGTTGGGAAGCGGTATTTCCAGGCTGTGTTAAAAGCTTTAATTGTATAATCGTAAAGCTCCTGGTGTGTGGCCGTGGAGTAGACAATCCTCAGGCCTTCACCATTGCCGCCCATGGTGGTCAGATTTACTTCCTGCTGAGAGTAAATTACGGTGGCAGTAGAAGGGCCGCCTCTCTGCTGAATAACCGCCACAACAGGCAGGCGCATCATTTCAGCCATGGACAGAGGTTCCTGCATCAGGATATTGCCCGTGCCGGCTGTGGCTGTAAACGCCTTGCGGCCCGACATGACCCCACCTGCCGCCGCAAAGCCGGCTGAAAGCTCGTCTTCCGTCTGAAGAAAACTTTTGCCGTATTTGGGAGCAAGTCTTGTCCAGTAATGCATGATCTCGTTTTGAGGCGTGATTGGATAACCAAACATGATCTCAGCCCTGGCTGCCAGCGCTGCCCAGGCTACCACCTCGTTGCCTGTCATGAACGCTCGTTTTTCTTCCTGGATAACTTTTTGTAACATTTTGAACCTCCAGTTCTGGGACGTGAGATGTGAGAAATGAGACGTGAGATTGAAAGATAGTGCCAAGGGTCAAAGACCATAAAAAATACAGATGTTCCCACGTCCCACGTCTCAAATCACCAGAACGCTTTCTGCATCATCCTCTGCAATGGGCGAACAGGGTTGCCCATGCAGTCCGCATGACCAATTTTTTTAGCTATCCCGTCACATACGGCTGTGGCTACTACAGGCAGGCCCAAAATTTTCGCGGCATTCGAGACCGTTCGCGCGCCTTCCTGCACCAAATCAACGGTAGTTTCTTCCGCCATGTGGGTGTTGTTAATCAGTCCGTTCACCCGTGCCATTTGTTGCACATCTAAAACAATATCCTCTACGGTAGAAGTCCATGGGCGTGAACAATTGATAACGGCTATTACCATGAGGTCCTGGTCGGCTGTGGAGCCCTCTACAAGGTTCAGGGTTCTGGCGCCCTCCACTCCGTAGCCGATATCCAGAATGATGTCACCGGCGCGCCGCAGCGCCCACCTGGCGGCAGGCTTAATAACCGTGCCTGCTTCACCCAATCCCAGGGTTTCTTCTGTTTTCCAGGCGATAACCTCTACACCAAGACGGCTCAGAGCCTTTTGCAGCGGCCGCAGGGTGTAAAATGGCTCAACAAGATCAAGATCCACCAGGGTCACCATTCTGTCCTGGCCGGCCAGCCCAATGGCGCGGTTCAGGGCATTCTCGCTCTTGCCCGCAGCGTACTCGCCAACATACGCCTCTACAACCCTATCAGTCATAGTATGCTTACCTCACTGTTTTTTAAGCATTTATGCTTAAAAAATAAAGGGGACAGAATTAACTGTACCCTTTTAAGGTTACCGGTATGTTGTCAATATTTTCCTCATAAGTAATTAACCTATCAGCAAACAATTTACCAATACCAGCAGTACTATTCCCGGCAGCTGTAAAATACCGGCCGTAAGTATTGTCACGGGATTGATCGCGATGTGAAAGCCAAATTGTCCGAAAACCGCATTAATTACCGCCAGAAAGGCTCCCCCCAGTAATGCCCAGGCAGACAGGCGAATAATAAACCTCAGGGGGTGGAACAAAACAGTTCCAACCAGGTAAAGCCCGAATAGTCCGGTCAGGCCGATAATTATGTATTTCCATTCCAAGGCCCAAGCACCTCCTCAAAACCATTATATGGCCCTGAATGAAAAATATTCCTATTTCATTTCCTGCCTGCCTTCCAGTGCCTTGCTGAGCGTTATCTCATCAGCATACTCCAGGTCTGCGCCTACAGGCAGCCCGTGTGCAATCCGGGTAACCCGGACCCCCAGCGGCTTGATCAGTCCGGAAAGGTAGATAGCTGTGGCGTCACCTTCTATATTGGGATTTGTGGCAAGAATCATCTCCTTTACCTCCCCGCCCTCAAGGCGCCTCAACAGCTCTCTTATATGCAGCTGGTCGGGGCCAACTCCTTCCATTGGTGAAATGGCCCCGTGCAGCACGTGGTACAGACCCTTAAAACTCCTGGACTTTTCCATGGCCACCACATCCCTGGGGCGCTCCACCACACATAGAACATCCCGTCTGCGCCGCTCGTCCCGGCAGATAAAACAGGGCTCCTCATCGGTAAAATTGCCGCAAACAGTGCAGTATTGAATCGTGCTTCTGGCTTTTTCGATGGACCTGGCGAGGTTATAAGCTACCTCGGCCGGGACGCCCAGAAGGTAAAAGGCCAGTCGCTGCGCCGTTTTCGGCCCGATACCGGGGAGCTTGGACAGCTGGTCAATGAGGTGGGCAACCGGTTTGGCATAATAATTCATTACTTAAAGCAAGCCCGGTATGTTAAGTCCACCGGTAAGCTTGCCCATTTCCTGGGCCACCATCTCCTGCGCCTTTTTCAGGGCTTCGTTAACCGCAGCCATGATCAGGTCCTGAAGCATTTCCACATCTTCGGGGTCCACAGCTTCCGGTTTAATTTCCATCGAGATAATCTCGTTTTTTCCATTTACCACAACTCTTACCACTCCGCCGCCGGCTGTGCTCTCCACCGTCCGGCTGGCCAGTTCCTCCTGCAGTTTAACCATATCCTGCTGCATTTTTTGAACCTGTTTCATCATTTTGCCCATATTGCCGCCCATCATAATTGAGTACCCCCTTAATAATTAATTAAAATAACGTTCCCTCGGAATCGTCGTCCAGTATAATTTCTTCACCGCCAAAGCGTTTCTTCACATCAACCACCGGGGCTCTGGCAGCCCGGTCTTTTTCAGGCAGGTTAATCCTGCCCTGGTAAGATGTGAACGCCACCTGCCATTTCCCATCAAAAAACTTGCCCATTAACTCTTCCAGGTATTTTTTATGATCTGGCCGCCCGGCCATTTCCCTGGCAAGGGCTTCCTCTTCGGGAAAGCCTATCACAAGGCCCCTGCCTCTCAATGTGAGCGGAAAAGCTTTTGTATAGTTATGGTATAGGGGCAGGCGCTCCTTCCGTAAAACATTAATTATCTCACTCCAGGCCCCTTTGACCTGTTCAAGTGTAACCTCACCTGCAGAGTCAGACGCCGGATCTTTTATGCCCTGTTCCTGGCGCTGCGGCCGTTCCACAGGAGTGTCCCGGGCCACCCCGGATCCAGCAGGCTTGTTCTTCGCCACAGAGGGGCCGGCCGCTTGAGCGGGGCTGACCGGGGCTTTAGCAGGCCTGGACTTTTCCCAAAGTGGTTTATTCTCTCCGGGCTGTGCCTCCCTGGTGACCATGGTCTTCCCTTTCAAACCTGTATGCGATTTAAGTTTTTCCTCCACGGCTTCAAGCCTGGAGTACAGTGCCGTCATATCGCCCCGGACTTCGGCGCGGCAGGCCTTGACCAGGGCAAGCTCAAGGATGACACCAGGCATGGTGCTCCATTTCATATCCTGCTCCGCAGCAGCAATTAATTCCACCACACGCAGCAGCCCGTCCTTTGAGAACTCCGCCGCCAGGTTCGCCATCTGGGCGGGGTCGTCCCACACCTCGGCCGCAGAAGCGCCGGGAGCGAGTTTATCCAGTAGGAGCGCTCTCAGGTAACCTGCCATTTCCCTGGCAAACAGCCGCAGGTCTTTGCCCTCCTTGGTCAATTCGGCCACCAGGGTCAGGGCCGGGCCCGCCGAGGCGGCGGCCAAATATCCGGCCATCCGGCTCAAGGCGTCCACGCGCACTGTCCCCAGTATATTATGAACGTCCCCGGCCGTTACTTTCATCCCCCCGAAGGAGGCTGCCTGGTCCAAAATGCTCAGGGCGTCCCGCAGGCCTCCCTCGGCTGCCCTGGCGATCAGTCTTAGCGCTTCCTCCTCCGCTTCCAGCTTGGCCCCGGCGATTACTTCTTTGAGCCTCTGGATGATGTCACTGGGAACGATGCGTCTGAAATCAAACCGCTGGCAGCGGGAAAGTATCGTTAGTGGTATTTTATGCGGCTCAGTAGTAGCCAGGATCAACATGGCCTGCCGGGGAGGTTCCTCCAGCGTCTTCAGCAGCGCGTTAAAGGCCTCATGTGTGAGCATATGGACTTCGTCGATGATATATATCCTAAAATTCCCTGCCGCTGGGGCAAACTTGATTTTTTCCCTCAGGTCCCTGATCTCGTCAATACCCCGGTTCGAGGCGGCATCTACCTCAATGACGTCGACGGAAAGTCCCTCGTTGATGGCTGTACAGGAACTGCACCGGTTGCAGGGCTCGGCCCCTTCACGATCAGGGCAGTTCAGCGCTTTTGTGAAGACCTTCGCGGTAGTGGTTTTGCCTGTGCCCCGGGTGCCGCAAAAAAGGTAGGCATGACCGACCCGGCCGGACTCAACCGCATTTTTCAATGTCCTGGTAATGTGTTCCTGCCCGATGATCTCCCCAAATGTTCTGGGACGCCATTCCCTGTACAAAGCCTGGTAAGCCATTATGCAAATCCCTTTCTTAGCTCATCTTTTATTGTGCCTTTATATTTCGTCACATAAACTGTATTTCCTGTTTTTCTGATGGCGTATTATGGTAACAAAAGACCGCCTCGCGTAATCTTGGAGGCGGTCTTTAGTAACAATAAAGGCCGTGCACCTGCCTTCGAATATTAACTTCCGGGCGGTAAACCCGCAGGTAGCTCAGACCAGGCACCCTCGCGGCACCCGGAGGATTTCCCTTAGTGCTGCTTCCGTCAGGACCTGACACGGTTCAGGAAGCTCCGTCGCACGAGACCCAATCGTCAACACCCCTTACGGATGCCGGACCCCACAAGCTAAACCCTCGGGCGGGAATTCAACCCCGCTGCAGCGGTTTGCGGGTACAGGGCACCGCTACCTCCCCGTCTAGCACGGCCAAAACTTTTAATTGAGAGTAATATACTGGCGGAGAGAGTGGGATTCGAACCCACGAGACAGTTACCCGTCCACACGCTCTCCAGGCGTGCGCCTTCATCCACTCGGCCATCTCTCCGTGCACTACGTAAAGAACATTATACCTTTATTTTAGCTTATCTGCAAGTAAATTTACGCGCCGCAGGCATGGGTTTTTTTACCACATGCGCAGCATACCGGGGCTGCCGGCATTGCCCACCGCTCTGTAATTACATTAGTTCTCTATTATCAACAGTTTAACATAATAATCACGTTTATTCACCAGCCTGCATACCACTTCGACAGGATTCCCCGGGTGGACTCCTGCGGTAAAAATTAAAGCTCCACGACTATTAACGTGGAACCCGGCAGGATGCTGTCACCATATTTGTATAAACTAACTGTGGCTTTTTGCCGCACCGTGTAAACTTACTGCCCACCTTCAAAAAGATTGGCATAATCGCCGTATCCTTCTTCTTCTAAATTTTCCTTAGGGATGAAGCGTAAGGCAGCGGAATTGATACAGTAGCGCAGCCCGGCAGGGGTAGGCCCATCCTTAAAAACATGTCCCAGGTGCGAGTCCGCTCTGCTGCTGCGCACCTCTGTGCGGTATATAAAGTGGCTCAGATCCTTTTTCTCTGTAACAACCTCCGCCCTTATTGGCCTGGTAAAGCTCGGCCAGCCGCTTCCCGAATCAAACTTATCTTTGGAACTGAACAGCGGTTCACCGGTCACGACATCAACGTAAATACCTTCACGCTTATTATCCCAGTATTCATTATTAAAAGGAGGCTCGGTGGCACTGTTTTGCGTCACCTCATACTGCACCCTGGTCAGTGTCTCCTTCAAGCGCTCTGCTTTTTTCTCTTCCGCCCAGTTTTTTTCGATATAAGCGTCCCGGCCTGAACCTCTGCGATACCTTTCATACTGCAGCGGGTTCTTTTTGTGGTAACCCTGGTGGTACTCTTCCGCAGGATAAAACCTGGATGCCGGCAAAATCCCCGTTGTAACGGGCCGGTTGAAGCGGCCGCTTTCATCCACTGCGTTTCTGGACATTAACGCCTTCTCTTTTTGTGTTTCATTATGGTAAAAAATAGCTGTCTGGTAGGGTTGTCCGCGGTCATAAAACTGGCCGCCAGCGTCAGTTGGATCAATTTGCCTCCAGTATTGATCGAGAAGCTTTTCATACGTTGTAAACGCCGGATCATAGGTGACCTGTACCGCCTCATAATGACCAGTCGCCTGGGAGCAAACTTTTTCATAAGTGGGGTTTTCAACATGTCCCCCGGTGTAGCCGGAAACGACACTGACAACCCCTTCCATTTTTTCAAATGGCGCTACCATGCACCAGAAACACCCTCCGGCGAAGGTCGCAAGCTCATAGCGATCATCCCCTGCGATATCCGCCATGCCTTTCACCTGCCCTTGAGAGAATGGTCGTTAGTTTTATCCGCACGAAATTATTGTTCCCCAAAATCGATTTCTATTCTTATCTTGATTCCAGGCATAAACGAAGCGGCGCCGCCTGGTGATTCTGTTATGTTTTAGCGATACTACCGCCTTAACAGGCACAGGTACCTGTAATAAACGTACACAAAGGCCGCGTAGAGAGGTATGGACAGCAGGTACTTGCTTTTGGAAGGTATCCACGGGACAGTAAAAAATACCACCCCTAAAACAGTTACCGCCAGCGCCATCAAGCCCCATTTGGTTTTTTCTGACTTATTAATAGCTTTCTCATTTGTTTTGCTTACGATTATGATTTCCGGCTTTCTCTTTGTCTTATCCTTTATGATATCCGGCTTTCTCTTTGTCTTATCCTTTTTTTTGCTCACGAGTGTTCCCTCTCCATACGTTCCGATTTTCTATTGCCTGCGCCAGATGTTTTATTTCCCGCAAGCCATGCGTTTTCCTGCAAATCTTGTTTGAAATGAGCCTCTAATCATGACTAAGGGGGCTATCGCTTTGATCAGCGCCAGCCCCCTCAATAACTAATAACTTTGTTACCCGGTACCCTTAAGTTATTGATATTTGGTATTTCGGTTGTTAAAACGGCTTTTGCCCCTGAACCCGCCAGACCGCTCTGGTCCTTTTTTGCCGCTTCCGCCTTTATAGTAACCCCTTTTTTCTGTACCTGCGCTTCTAGCCTGCTTTATTCTGAGCGGCCTCTCCTCGGTTAATGTAACAGGGGTTAGGTTGGATTCTTTGGTCAATATCTTCAGGGCTGCTGAAACAAGGGTAACCGGATCACTTTCTTCAAGTAATCTCTCGGCCAGCGCCTTGTAATTGGCCATATCCCCTGTCTCAACGGCATTCAGAAGTTTATCCACTGCCAGCCGCTGCTGCCCCTCGAAGGCGTCCCTTGGCGTCGGTACGGGCTTGCGCTCTATTTTCCCCCTGGTCATGTTTTCAATCACTTTCAGGTGGTGAATCTCCCTTGGTGTAACAAACGTAATAGCCTCGCCTGTTTTCCCGGCGCGGCCGGTACGTCCGACGCGGTGGACATAGCCTTCCGGGTCCTGGGGGATGTCAAAGTTATAAATATGGGTCACATCGGTGATATCCAGCCCCCTGGCAGCGACATCAGTAGCGACAAGCAGTTCGATGGCGCCATCCTTAAACTGCCGCATTACCAGGTCCCGCTTAGACTGAGGCATTTCCCCGTGAATCCCTTCGGCTGAATAGCCGCGTTTTTTCAGCGCCTCGTAAAGTTCGTCCACCCGGCGCCTGGTCCGGCCGAAAACAATAGCCCGTTCAGGTGGCTGGGCATCAAGCACCCGGCAGAAAACATCAAATTTTTGTCTTTCTTCGACTTGAATGTAGCTTTGCTCGAGGGTTGGGACAGTAACCTGCCTGGACTCGATTCTGATTACCTCCGGGTTTCTCATGAACCGCAGGGCCAGTGATTGGATCGTCCGGGGCATTGTAGCGGAAAAAAGCAAGGTCTGGCGCTCCCCAGGGATCTCCTTCAGGATGGTTTCAATATCCTCGATAAAGCCCATGTTCAGCATCTCGTCCGCTTCGTCCAAAACCACCATCGTGACCTGGCCCAGGCGGATTGTTCTTCGCCTCATGTGGTCCATGAAACGGCCCGGCGTCCCCACAATAATGTGAGGTCTGCTTTTAAGCGCCCTGATCTGACGGCCGATCTCCTGCCCGCCGTAAACCGGCAGCGCCAGGATACCCTTATACTGCCCGATCTTGTTCAATTCCTCAGCCACCTGGACGGCCAGTTCACGGGTGGGTGTAAGGACAACCCCCTGGATCTGATCCCGCTCAACTTTCAAAAACTCAACCAATGGTATGCCAAAGGCCGCTGTCTTTCCGGTCCCGGTGTGGGCCTGCCCGATAAGGTCCCTGCCTTCTAAGCCCACAGGAATAGCCTGCACTTGTATGGGAGTCGCTTCTTCAAAGCCCATAGTATTGAGCGCCCGGATAACAGGTTCGGTTAAACCAAATTCATTAAATGCTGTCATCTTTTCTTTTACTCTACCTCTCTTTTTTAGCTGTACATCTATATGATAACCAGGATCAACGAAAAAAAGCACCGCATGGGAAATAACAGGGGCTGGGCCTGGTTTAACTATAATCTTTACCAACACTGTAAAAAAAATTTACCGGTAATGCCGGTTTAGCTCGGAGGCATACCGGGCCCCCACTGAGGAGGCATTTACTGCCAGCCACTCACTCAGTCGTGTCTTCCCCGTGGGAGGACCGGCTGAAACCAAAAGGCCCGCCATTAAGCCATCGACTTCTTCCCGGGTTAATACCACATCCCTGACAACGGCGCTGACCAACCTGGCTAGGAAAAGCGCCAGGCCCGGACTCAAATGCAATATCCTGGCCCTGCTGCCCACCTTTTCACGTATCAAATGCACCAAGTCATTAAACGTAAATATTTCCGGACCTACGGCATCAATAATCATATTTTTTTCGTTTTCAGCAGCGCGAACAACCAGTTCAGCCATATCTTCAACAAATATGGGCTGCAGTTTGTAATTACCCGGGCCTGGAACTGTAAACACGGGGAACCGCCTGAGCAGCCAGGCAATATTGTTGATAAGAATATCTTCATTACCGAAAATAACGGTCGGCCTGATAATAGCATGAGACATCCTGGAGTTAACAATGACATTTTCCAGAATTCCCTTCCCTTTGAAATAAGGCAGCGGCGAATTCATGGAGGCCTGGGTTATGCTGACATGCACAAACCTGTGAACGCCGGCGTCTTCAGCCGCTTTTATAAGTATCTTGGTGTTGGCGACCGCTTTGTCGTAAGTGACCTGCCCGTAAGTAAAACGAACCCAGTAAGTGTTTATAAATGTGGTCGCTCCCCGCAAGCTCCTGGTTAATTCGGCCGGGTTTTCAAAATTTAACGGAGCAACACCGACACTACTACCAAAAGGATGCCGGCGTTTTGGGTGACCGGTAAGGGTCTTGACTTTTTTCCCCCTGTCCAGCAGCAGGCGTGTAATATATTTACCGGTGTAACCAAAAGCCCCGGTTATTGCATATAGCTCCTGATTATTCATAATCGGCGCCTCCACAGGATTAATTCGATGCTTTATTTACCCCTTGGGCATACCATATTCTTTATCCCCCTGCTTCACAGGGGCGAGCAGTTTGAACATCTCCGCCGCCGCTTTTAGCTGGTCGGAGTTCATAGTTGAAACAACCTCCACCACGCTATCCAGCAGGCGATAAAACTCCTGCAGCATATTCAAACGTTCCAGCACTGTATGCCTTTTATTAGACGAATCCGCCTGCTTCGCCAGCTGTACACTTTCCTCCACCAGGAGAAAGGACTGGTCAAATTCTGGTTTGTGCCGCAACCCCAACACCGAACGGGTAATTTTATAAAAATCGGTCTCGGGCTCAAAAAACACCCTGCGGTCCCCTTTTTGCCAGGAACGCCGCACCATTCCCAGCTGCTCCAACTGGCGAATGGCGATGCTGACATTTCCTTTAGTTACTTGCAAGCTTTTTGCGATCTCTTCAAGAGAAACCGGTTCTGGGCTAAAATACAGCACAGCGTACATCTCCCCGGCTGTCTTGCCCAGTCCCCAAAAGGAGCTCTGACGCCCAAATGCCTGAATTAAAGCATTACGGGATTGCTCCAGATTACCATCCACCCAGGCCACCTCTTTAAAAGATTTAGTACGTTTTAAATGTATTATATCCAATAAACATTACTAAAGCAACTTCTTTTTAGGTTCTAACGATTCAGACCGCTTGATTAACTTCGCCAACCCTGCCAAATCTCGGGATGATAGCCGATCGCAACCTTGTGTCCATCCCTTACAATCGGAGTTTTGAACAACAGCGGGAAGGCCAGCAGCATCTCCTCCGTGTCGTGGACAATATATTTTAAATTGCGTTTTGTATATTCCTTCCCCTCGGTATCAATAAGGTTTTCCAGACCCACCGCCGACTTGACCTTATCCAGTTCACCCTTACTGAGACCTCGCACGGTCAGGTCAATATACTGGTAAGGAATGGCGCGCTCCTTAAAATACCGTTCTGCTTTCCTGGTATCCTGGCACCTTTTTATACCGAATATCTGGATGTTCATCCCTTCCGCCTCACTCAATAACTTCCTGAACTCTGCCCACTATTCCATTTTCCAAACGGACCTTTATCCCACGTTGGTGGACGGCGCTATTGGTAAGAATATCTTTTACTACACCATCAGTTACCTGCCCGGTACGCTGATGCTGTTTTTGAACAATTTTAACCCTGCATCCCTGTTTAACATTCTTTCGCTGAGTACCATTCATAGCAATTTTCCTTTTAAAGTATATTTTGGCAACACTGATATTTATTATATCTCATCCACAGGTGTCTATGTCAAAAAAAAGCGCCTCTTTACAAGACGCCAAATAAACGCCATAGCTTAGGTTTCCGTTACCGCAACCTAATGCAGTTTAATATTACTTGTTTTGGTAAAAAGGTGCTCCATACCTGCAGGGATATCTTTACCAGAGCTATCGCCTTCGCAATCACTTCCTTTATCGTTGATATAAAGGTCAGTTACTATATTAGTAAGGCAGGTTATTTTATCGGTCTGTTTGAGGATTAACGCGAGGTACCTTGCCGCCCATTTATTATGATCGCACTCTAACGCCAACTGCGCATAGCCTCTAATTACAGCAATATTCTCATTAAGCTCTAAAAGCATCCATTTAAGTTCATCCTTTTTCATATCACGGCTCGACCTCCCTTGATTTTATATATCTTTAAACGACTTATAAAACAATACCTGATAAGAATTAAGTTTTTATTAGCAAGATCTTTCTTTTTCCTTAATTTTTCAGAATATGGATCAACTGGTTGGCAAAGGAAGTGCGGCCTTAAATAAAACCTGCTAATAACCTGTGGCTTATTGCCCGCCAGGGTACTTCTGTGAAAATACTTTTTGATAGCTTAGCAACATAGGTGCCCGGTACATGATGCGCCCTGCTAACTACCTGCAATAATAGTTTCCTCGGGTAATCGGCCTTGTTTCTTCTTCCCGCGTTTTTGAATCCAGTCATCGAATATACTATAAACAACCGGCACCAGAATTAAAGTTATAAAAGTGGACACCAGGAGCCCGCCTATAACTACCGTAGCCAGGGGAGCATTAGTCTCTCCTCCTTCACCTAGCCCCAAAGACATGGGCACCATAGCCAAAATGGTAGTTAAAGCAGTCATTAATATGGGCCGCAGCCTGGTCCCCCCTGCTTCAATAATTGCTTCATTCTTGTCCATGCCGGATTCCCGCAACTTTTTAAGGTAATCAATTAATATAATGGCGTTAGATACAACTATACCAGCTAACATTATTATTCCTATAAAAGCGTTTACACTAAAACTCATTCCCGTTATTAGCAACGCCAGTATTACCCCAATAATGGCAGTAGGCATAGATAACATGATTACAAAAGGATCAGAAAACGATTCATATTGCACTACCATTACCACATATACCAGGAGAATCGCCAGCAATAATGCTATTAACAAGCCGGAGAAACTTTCAGCCATGGATTGGCTGTCCCCGCCCAATTTTATTTCGTAACCGCTGGGCAAGGGAAGCTGTTTTAATTCCCTTTGTATATCCTCCATGACACTATTCAAATCTCGATTAAAAAGCTCTCCGGTAATAGTTGCCTGACGCACCTGGTCTGCCCGGCTTATTTGTACAGGCCCCCGAGACAATTCAAAAGTGGTTAATTCTTTTAAATCAACCGGTGTTCCCTGAGAGGTTAGTATTTTCAAACCGGCAAGAGACTCCAGGGTCTGGGCCTGGTTATTCTTACTGAATACTCTTACATCTATCTCTTTTCCATCACTGCGGTAAGTGGTAGCAACAACTCCATCAATGGCATTCTTGATTTCTGACGTAATTTGGGCCGGAGTAAATCCATAATCCACTGCTCGCTGGCGATTTATTCTTATTTGCACTTCCGGGTCGCCACTTGTTAACGAAGAAGCAACTTCCCTGGTTCCCGGAACCTGCCGCACAATACTTTCTACCTGGGAGGCTATTTCCTTTAAGGTATCCAAATCATTTCCCTGAACAGCTAAGTTTATAGCTCCTCCCGAACCCATACTTCCGAACATGCTGGTGTCTATGCTCACCGTAGTTTTAACACCGGAGATATCAACCAGGCTATTTCTTATTTCATCTGCAACCTGCTGCACGCTATCCTTTCGCTGGCTTTGGGGCACTAGTTTTAAGGAAATTGCAGCTTCATTTACTGATGAACTCATGGACATACGTCCGGAACTGCCGATGCTGGTAAAAACTACATCAACATTGGGATTAGCCAGGAGTACATCTTCAATCTGAATAGTCATTTTCTCCATATCATCTATTAAAGTTCCCTTATCAGCCTCAACACGGATAGAAATTTGACCGGAATCGGAAGCAGGCATGAATTCGGCTCCAATAAATGGTACTCCTATCAATGACAAGACCATTATACCTGTGACACTGAAGACCACTAATCGACGGTGACTAAGTGCCCATTTAATAATTATTTTATATCTTACTCCCAGATTATCCAGTTGGTTGCCCATCTGGTCTACAGCCTTTATGAAACTGCCTTTGCCTAATTTCTTTTTTCCATAGCTTCATCGGTCAACATCCGGGAAGAAAGAAAAGGTACAATAGTTAAAGCTACCAGCAGGGAACATAATATGGCCAAACACAGTGTTAAAGCCATGGGTTTAAATAAGATGCCTGCTATTCCTTCCGTCATACCAATAGGTATAAATACTGCCATCAAAGTCAGAGTAGTAGCTAAAACTGCCCCGCCTACTTCAGTAGTACCTTTCAAAGCTGCTTCATAAGGTGATAATCCCAAGGTGCGGTGACGATAAATATTTTCAAATACTACAATGGAGTCGTCTACCATACGGCCTATGCCTAAAGCCAAACCACCTAAAGTGATGATGTTAAGAGTACTGCCGGTATAGAAAAGCAATATAAAGGTAGCTATTATTGACAGAGGTATGGCGGTAAAAACAACCATGGTACTGCGGATATTGCGTAAAAACAACAGTATTACGAGCACCGCGAATATTGCTCCTACACCCATGGTTCTGGCCGTAGCGTTTATGGAACTCTGAATATATTCTGATTGGTCCATAACCACTTCTACTTCCAGATCCACAGCCAGTTCGCTTTTAATTTTCTCTATTTCCTTTTTAACAGCTGTACAGGCATCTACAGTGTTAGCGTCAGTTTCTTTTTGACAGTGTATTCCTACAGCATATTTTCCTCCCGTACGTGTAATTTGTTTTACATCCTTATAACCTTCACTAATTTCGGCTATATCTTTTAGAAAAATCTTATTCCCGGTTCCGGTGACAATAGCCACTTCCCCAATATCATCTAAACTCTCAAATTCCTGGAGACTGCGAACAAAGTAGTCTCTTTCACCATAAGAAACGCTGCCACTTGAAGTGTTATAGTTTTCTGAACGGAGGTAAGATGTTATTTGGCTCAAAGTTAACCCATAATTTTCGGCTTTTACCGGGTCAACTTCCACCTTTACTTCTTTTTCCCTGCCTCCGGTAATAGTTACTGAAGATACTTCCGGTATTCTCAATAGCTGCGGTTCAATTTCGTCTTCGGCCAACTGTTGAAGATCAGCCAGGGATAGATCACTGTCAATAGTAAGCTGTATTACCGGCATCATATTAGGATCCATTTTCACTATCATGGGTTTGCTTACCCCATCAGGCAACCTGCTATCTACCAGGGCAACTTGATCTCTAATACTAATCATAGCCGAGTCCATATTGGTGCCATAATCGAACATAATAACAACCGTGGAAGATCCGGAACTAGAGGTGGAGTTGATCGTGTCTATGCCGCTTACGGAACCTATAACACCTTCCATCATTTTGGTTACTTGCTCTTCAACTTCTTCCGGCCCTGCACCGGTATAAGTAGTTATAACTGCTGCCACCGGTAAATCCATTTGCGGCAGGAGGTCTATAGGCAGCTTGGCCAAGTTTAAAAAGCCTAGAATAATGATGGTGGCTACCAGCACAATCATACTGGCAGGCCTGCATACTGCAAATTGTGCTATTTTCTTAATCATCAGGCAGTTCCTCCATCATCGGTCTTTAAGAGAGTATCCTGGTTGATGAGAGTATTCCCTTTGGTGACCACCCTTTGATCTTTCTCAAGTCCCTCTACGATTTCTACATATTTGCCGTCAGTTATGCCAATTTCAACCTGGACTTCACAGGCTCTGCTCTCATCGGTAACTATATAAACAGAACTCCGGCCTTCCTCAGGAATAACGGCAATCAAAGGTATGCCCAGAACATCGTGTTTTTTAAGTGTGGCTATCTTAATGTCGGCAAACATGCCTGATTTAATCCGGCCTTCCACATTGGGCAGTGTGATGGTCACCGGATAACTATGAGAGCCGGCCCTGGAGATTGTAGCCACGTTTTTTACCAGGCCCGTAATTGGGTCAGAGCCAATGGCATTTATTACTACTTCAACATCACTCCCCGGTTCAACAAAACTAATATCTGACTCTCCTACCATAATTTCTACTATTAATTCGCCGGTATTATTTACAGCTGCCACCGGGGTTTGCTGACTGGTAACATCTCCAACTGAAACATCTATACGCCCCACTACTCCATCTATGGGGGAGGTTATTTGGTAGTTTTTCATCTGCTGCTCCAGGGCGGCCAGAGCTGCTTCAACCTGGGCTACACTGGCTTCCACCGTTCCGCTGCGCAAAGATTCATATTGATCTTGAGCTGCTTCCAACTCCTTATTAGTAGCTACTCCAGCCTCATGCAGTATTTGAATTCGCTCTAAATTGCGCCTGGCAGATTCTAGTTGTATTTCACTGGAGGTTTGGGCGGCTTTAGCAGATGCCAGGCCGGCTTGAGCTTGTTTAACAGAAGACTCAATATCACTCCCGTCCAAAGTAAAAAGCAGTTGACCGGCTTTAACCTGCTGGCCGGGTTCCACATGGACGGCAACTACCCTGCTTGATACTTTTGGTATTATGGAGGTTTCATTGCTACCCTTCACACGGCCTGAAAAACTGGCATATTTGCTAATATTCATAATTTGCACCTCTGCGGTATCCACCATCAGGGCATTTTCCGTAACTACTGGCGCAGAATTACTGCCACAACCTCCTAGAGCTATAACCATTTGTAACATCAATACAATCACTAATACGCTTCGATATAATCCGTTCATCCGGGGTACCCCTCCTAATTGACTTGTTGGCTTGTTAATTGACTCACAATTGAATTGAAAGCAAATATTAATTTAGCTTAAATATCAGTAATGTTTGAGACAGCTGGAATAATATGCTGCAAATTCTTAAACCCATAAAGTAGCCCTTTCTTGCCTTCTATCCGCCACAACCTTTTTGATTATTCTTATTTTTTCTTATTTCGCTTTCAGGACTGATAGTCCCGTACATGAACACTTTCCAGAACTCTTTAAGGATCTGGTCCGTATTTAAATCACTGGTGTCAATATTGAACAACGCATCCACACAGGTTTGCATAATGATCTCAAGCATGTCAAGATCTATATCTGGCCTGATATTTCCACTGACCACTCCCTGCTCCATAAATTGTTTTCTGTGTTGTGAAAGAAATTTTTGCATATCCATGACTTTTTTCCATTCATCCGGGAAATGTTTTTTAAGTTCAAAGGCCAGTTGATCGTTATTTGACGGTCCCTCGCTGATAATCGCCGTCATTTTATCCAGCCAGGTACATTCGGCTGTTAGAATTTTAAGGATTTTTTCTTTTTCCGCCTCAATAAAGCTCGTACAAACAGCGCTGATAATATCGTCTTTTCCAGCAAAGTACTTGTATATTGTTTTACTGCTGATACTCAGGTCTGAAGTAATATCTCCTATCGTAAATCTCCGGAACCCGTATTTATGGATTTGCTCCACGGCTGATTGTATAATTCTTTCTCTCATCATGATCACCCCCATGGAAAATAAATAATTTTCCTTATTTTCCTATACTAGCATTCACACCCATCGTGGTCAAGCTTAAATTTGGTACGGGCACCAAATTATTGCGTTTATTTAAGGCCTTACATTAACACCTCAACGAAAAGCCTGTCATAAAAGTTTGTTTTGATTTGTTATATTAATTGAGGGTTATATTGCCCCCGATTCTCGTTTAAGGAGGTGAGCGCCGAGTACGCGGAGAATATAGAATAAAATAACTCAGAATAGGGGTGGTATCTTGAAAAGGAAGCTCGTTATTACGCTTGCGTTCGTGCTGCTGCTGATAACTACGGCATTTTCCGCTTTTGCCGCTGAAAACATTAAGCTGCAGGTGAACGGCGATGTGGCGCCGTCACCCTCCCTGACACTTGTCGACGACGTTAGCATGATTCCCGTGGACACTTACATCAGCCTTGCCGGCGCTGATGTCAGTTGGACATCTGACAGCGACTTCGCTATCACGGAAAATGGGGTTACCTTGAACCTGTCCCTCGGTAAGAAGGAAGCCATGCTGGGAAACAGTCCCCTAGAGCTGCCGGTCGAACCATATAAAACGGAGGAAGGCGTGTTTATCCCGCTTCGCGCCGTCAGCAGTTCCTTTGACTTTGAGGTTGGCTGGGATGGAGAACAGCGCCTGGTTACGCTGACCCGCAACGAAACCAGGGATGGCATGACTGTGTCCGATTTACTGGTAAAGTCTTCGGTGGCGGCCAATGTGTATAATACTTACTCCATGGAAGGCCTCTTCAATATTGCCATGGACATCACGGCGGACGGGAAAGATATTGAAGATGCCCCGAAAAATATAACCTCCAAACTAATAGGCCAAATGCAGAACGAGCCTTTTCAGGCCTATATGAAGCAGGCACTCGATATGAGTGTCGAAGAAATCCCGGAAATGATTGTTGAAACGTATTTGACCCAGGAAAAAATATATATCAAGGCTCCCGGGCAGGATTGGATCGCCCAGGACATGCCGTTCTCCCCGGAATTCTGGAAAGAACAACAGGATATCCAGTCCGACCCCATGAAGGCGGCCGCACAGATGAAGGAAATGGGAATCCTGTTGAACTTCGGCAACGATGTGACAGTTAATGGTGAGAATTACTATGTTGTGAACGCCACCATGGATATGGAAAAGTTTATGCAGGGTTATCAAAATGTCATTCAGCAGGCGATGGGCATGACGCAGCAGATGGACTCCGAAATGCAGGAAGAAATGCAGCAGCAGATTCTGGAAATATTTAATAACGCCAGGATGGACTACAGCTACTCGGTCCTGGTCAACAAGAAAACCCTGATCAGCGACATCGTCAATTTCAACATCCGCCTGGAACTCACCATGGAAAATCCCGAACCGGCAGAGGATCAGGAACAAAATGGCGACACAACGAAAGAGATTAAACTGGACATGAACATGAATGGAAAAATAGCCATCAGCGGCCTGGACGGTCCCTTTAATGTTCCGGACGTCAGCGCCGCCGGGGAAATGACCACGCAGCCCCAGCAAATCAACTAACGGGTAAGTTAGTATAAACGTAAAATATATAATTTTGAATGCCCCTATCCCTTATGGATCAAGGGGCATTTTTTTTGGTGGCCTGAATGATCCTTGACATCTTGCAAACTTCCCAATAAAAATTCCAAAAAATCGTCACCTGTGCAGCTTCTGATATTTAATTATGCTTTTTTGACAGGTGTCTATATTAAAAAAAATAAGGCGCCGCTTGAACGACGTCCATTCTGGAACAATCAAACTAGTATTTTACTCCATGTTGATTTCACTTTGGTTTTGCTTTATTTTTTTATTATTTTCTGCCTGCTGAATAAATACCTGCCTGGGATAGGGAATCTCGATGCCTGCCCTGTCCAGCGCGTACTTAAACCTCCTGCGCAACTGCCGCTCGACGTCCCATTGTTCCCCCGGCAGGGTTGGCGCGACTGTGCGTATATTCACAGATGAGTCGGCCAGTTCGGTAACGCCCTGCACTTTGGGCGCATCGATAACGGCTTCAATTTCTTTAAACGCGGCTTCACCCTCTTGAGTCAAGACCTCAATTGCCTGGTCAATATCCTCTTCGTAAGCGATGCCTACCGTTACCACAGCCATCATCGGCCCCCTGTTGTAATTGGTTACCATGTTAATCTCCCCGTTGGGAATAACATTCAACTGGCCGGTCCACTGCCGGATTTTGCACGTGCGCAGCCCTATTTCCTCCACAGTGCCGACAACCCCTGCAGTTTCCACAAAATCGCCGACATTAAACTGGTCCTCAAACAAGATAAAGAACCCGCTGATGATATCTCTGACCAGGTTTTGGGCCCCAAAACCCACTGCCAGGCCCAGGATGCCGGCGCTGGCCAGAATGGCGCTGGTGTTTACATTGAAAATTTGCAGCACCATTATTCCGGCCATAAAAAATACGATATAAGTAATCGCGCTGCGCAGTAATACCTCCAGTGTCTGCGTCCTCCGGCCGGCTGGATGGTCTTTGCTCTCGTGCTTTTCAAAGGCCTGCTTGACAGCCAGTTGGCCAAAATTGACGGCCAGCTTGGCCCCGACCATGATACCTACTATTTTGAGTATGTTGGCGCCAAACGATTTCAAATCGTCAGGTGAAATCATATTGAAGTTATATATATTAAGTATAATTATGGCTGCGATAAAATACCCTCCGTAGATCAGCAGTGTCTGCAGCAATACGCGCACCGACCGGATTAAGCCGCCGGAAACCGCTCCTTTACCTTCCGTCAGGCCGTCTTGTTTGTCGCCGTCCTGGCCGCCCTCCTTCAGTACCCTGTCCAAAAAACGGTGCAGCACCTTGATCAGAATATATGTAACGGCCAGCACCACCCCGACAAAGGCCAGTTTGCTTAAGAAAGCCTGCATTTGGTCAGGTGTAAACCATTGCATCACCCTGGTCAAAGTTGCCTCCAACTGCTTTCCAATAATTGTCGTCACCCCGCAATACCTGATGTTGTCGGATATTATAACATAAAAGTGCAGGGTTTCCCATATGCCGGGGGGCGGGCTGACCAACTCAAACATGTCTATAAACATGTTTAAAAACTATAAGAGCTGGCGTCACAAACATTATAGCTTAGGAAAACAAGGCCCCGGCAATGTCATGCCGGGGCCTTGTTTTGCATAATTTCCAGTCATTATTTATAAGAAAGGGCTTTTTTCTCCCGTATAGTATAAAGTCAGCCGGTGAAGCGCCCTGGTGCAGGCTAAATATAGCAGCTTCCGGTCAAACTCGCTATAATAATTTTCCCTGGAAGCCCCATGTATAATGACCGCGTCGAATTCCAGGCCCTTCATCATGTAGGCGGGAATAACCATGGCCCCTTTCCAGGCATCTTTACTGTTTGCGCTGACCAGTTTTATATGCACTGAATTTTTAAGTCCTGCAAATATACTCTTTGCCTCTTCCCAGGTTTTGCCCACCACAGCGATGGACTCATAGCCCCGCTCAAGGTAATCGGCGATATCATTCTCAACAGCGTGGTCAACCTGCTTCGGGCCTTCCTTGTAAACTACCATCGGCTCTGCCTCGTGCCTCTCAAAGGAGATAAAGTCCTGCTCGCCTTTAAGCAGCTTTTGATTGAAAGTGTTTATCTCAAATGACGACCTGTAGCTTTTATTTAAAGATAGCTTTACCGTCTTCTGCTTGTTGAATATATCAGCAGCAGTGTCATATATCGACATATCCGCGTCTTTTTCGATAGCCTGGTGGATATCACCCAGCAAGGTAAGCCTGGCCTCCCTGAACAAAAGCCGGAATACCTCGTACTGCATCGGATAATAATCCTGTGCCTCGTCAATGACAACCTGCCTGATTCCTGAAAACATGTCGGCGCCCTCAAGCTTCAGCTTGAGGTATAAAACCGGCGCGCAGTCCTCAAAATACAAATACCCATTTTCCAGGCATTCCTTTGTCCGCAATATTGCCTGTTCAATATCCCCGGGCAGTTCCAGCCCCCCGGCAAGCTTATTAAAAAGCTCCTGCTTGTTAAATAGAAGTTTATAAAGGTCAAGATACTCCACCACGGTAAACTTTCGAAGCATGCCCAGGAATTTTTTTGATTCCTTTAAGGACAGCAGCCTGCTGAAAGACCTTACCTCCATATCGTGTCCGTCGCTGTTTTCCACTACTTTTTCAATTCTTTTGAGCCTTATTTTTCGCAGCGGGTAAACTTTTTCCAAGATCTTGTTTTCCAGCCTCTGGAGACGTTTTGCCAGAGGCATGCCAATTTTATTGTTAAGAATATGACTTTTCAGCTGATGCCTGGTAAAAAGTGTCTTGCCGTCAAAGCAAACATCTTCAAAGGCAATCAGGCGCCTTTCATACAGTTGTATTAACCTGTCAAGAATTTTAGCAAACTCTCTCGAACCTTTCAGTTCAATGCCCTGCCTTCTAATCTTCTCCTCCTCGCCGCCGCGCGAAGTAATCAAAGATTCAAACTGCTCGTTCCTGGTCTCCGCTCTCATCCGCCCGTCAATAAGCCCGGCCGCGATCTCATCAAAGGTCGTTCGATCTACGTTTTCCTCTCCCAGCTCAGGCAGGACACCTGATATATATCTGCTTAAAATAGGGTTGGGAGAAATGATGGTAATGTTGTTGGCGTCCACTTTAGAATTCATGCCTTCATAAAGCAGGAAGGCAATGCGGTGCAGGGCAACAGAGGTTTTGCCGCTTCCCGCCACACCCTGCACAATCAGGAGTTCGTTTTCCGTATCCCTGATGATCAGGTCCTGCTCTTTTTGAATGGTCTTAACGATGTTTCTCATCTTTGCGGATGAGGTGCGGCTTAACACCTCCTGCAGGATCTCATCGTTAATATTTACAGTGCTGTCAAAGAAGTACTTGAGCCTGGAGTTTATTATTTTGTACTGCCTTTTTAACCAGACATCACCTGATATGGTGCATGAGGGAGCATCATATGAAGCCCTGCCAACTTCGAAACGGTAGAACAAGCTGGAGATTGGCGCGCGCCAGTCATACACAGCTATTTTGTGTGTTTTGGAATCGTTTACATTACAGAGGCCAATGTATATCTTTTCCCTCTCTGTAGAACCTTCCTCCGAGAAATCAAACCTGCCGAAATATGGCGTGCCAAGAATTTTGCTGTATTTTTCTATACGCTTCAATGTATTTCCGTAATCACAGGCCTGATTATTCACTTCGGCCAGGTACTGGTTGATTTCCGGCAGCCTGTCAAAGTCATTCGAAAAATGAACTGTATTTTCCCACATATCTTTTCCCAAAGCAATCAGCCTGGCCTTTTTGCCTGCCAGCGCGGTGGTTTCCAGAGCCAACTCTCTTTTAATAAGGTCAATTGTTTCCTCCAGATATACCGTTTCTTCCTGGAGCTTTTTTTGATAAATTTCCACCGTATCGACTCCCGATATAATTTTTATAAAAACCATTTGACACAGCTTAAAGAGTTATGATAACATATTTATGTAAAACTTAATTTAAAATTAGGTTAAGTGTGCCCATCTTTCCATTATACACGAAAAAGGTGTTCAGGTAAAGCTTAAATACCTCTTATATTTTCAAATTAAGGGTTTCGCGTCTAACCGCGAAACCCTTAATTTATTCAACTCATAATAAATCCTTTACATAATCGTGTTCTATTTGGCAATTTTTACTTGAAAACATTATTACAGAGGGGTATACTTTTTAAAACGAATTATTTGGTTGATTGTAACAAGTTGTGATTAATATGGAAAAATTTTAAAGGAGGGGTCTGTTATCGTTTTTCGAAGCATTAAAGCAAAAAATAACATCGTTCCGTTACTGTTAGCTTTACTCCTGGTTGTTTTGCTTACCGGTTGTGGAGGTAAAACTCAAAAGGCAGCAGACAACGGGCAGCCGGCATCGAAAGCCGATCCGGTTCCGGCCGAACAACTTATTTCCAAAGGTAAAAATGTGGACGGTTTTTCCTATGATTATGTTCTGACCATGCCCGACGGTACAAAGATGACTCATAAAGTTTGGGTTGAGAGCGGCAACATGCGCAGCGAGATGAGCAATCCGGCCGGCGGAGAGCCTACCCTGGCCATTGTTAATATGACTGAGAAAGCAATTTATCTTTACCAGCCATCAATGAATCAAGCGACCAAAATGCCAATCGAGCAATCAGAGGTTGATACAACTTCACCAAAAGATTACCTGGGGGAAGCAGAACCCTCATCAATGCTGTATATGACGAGAGAAACCTTTGATGGTAAAGACTGCCTGGTTTATGAAACAAACACCGATGGCGTCAAAGGGAAAATGTGGATTTGGGAAGAGTACGGGATGCCGCTGAGGGTTGAATCACAAAGCGGCGGAGATAAAGTGGTCGCTGAATTCCTCAACTTTAAAATTGGAGACATAGACGATTCTTTATTCAGATTGCCTGAAGGCACAAAAATCACTGATTTCAGCGCTATGTTTCAACAGTAAGCTTAAAAAAGAGCTTCCCTGAAGTAAATCGATGGAAGCTCTTTTTTTTCTAATACTCATTAGTCGCTTTAATTTTCATTGCCCAATTTCCTTTCCTTTGTTAATTGATTATAGCCGCAGTCTCCATATGGCTGCAGCTTTTCAAGCCACTTTGCCTCTAGCTTTTTTAGCTCCTCCCGCCTGTCAAAATAACCCTCTTCCTTTTCCTCTAAAACCTCCAGCACTTCAAATACAAAGGCTTCCGCGCCAAATTGCTTCCATTCCTTCTGGAGTTCTTTATTCATAAATCCGCCCATCCGTCTTCCGTTTATGGTTTTTAAATTTGGAGTGGCAACCAGAAGTATCTTCTGGTTTACTGTATTCCTGACCTGGTAAACTCCAGCTTCTGTTTTCATCTCTTTATACTGTTCTTTTAATTCTTTTTTCCGATCCATGTCTTCTTCCTCCGTTCCATTTGAATCCCCTGTCAGCCAGTACCGGCTGCCATCCGGTTTTCTTTCCATAAATCCATACTCGATCAAATACCTTCGCAATGTGGCAGAATCATCATGGGCCGTTTTCAATATTTCGTTAACTACCTTCTCATTATAAAATCTTTTTGCTTCGAATCTCTTTGCTATTTCCCTTAAAACGATCAGTTTGCTTTTTTCTTTCATATCTAAAGTTTTTAATGGGCCGTCCGCACCATCAGGGAAATATTTTTTGATAATTTTTTCGCTTTCTTCCTGTGTGATATTGTAACGGTCATCTATCTTCCCGGCCGTTTTATGCGGAGGCAAATATCCCGGCGAACGCTTATTCTTATCCTTTAAAAGTTCCATCAGCGCCAGAAACACTTTGGCCTGTCGTTCTTTCTCCTTTAATACAAAACGGTGATTGCGGATCGTGGATGCGCTGCCGATGCCCATTTCCTTTTGTACTTCTACATCGCTCTTTCCCAGGTAAAATAGCTGGAGGAGACTTTTCTGATGGTCTGTAAGGCCTGTAAGTCTTTTGTCCAGATTGATCAAGTGCTCAAATACTGATTCATGTTCCCTCTCAATATGGACACGCATATATCTTCCGGCTTCGAAGAGCATGCCTTCCTCGGGATAGACAATCCCCTTTTCAATCTTTTTATTACAGAGCAGACACATATAATAATCCTCTTCTTCAATATACCCGTTTTTGAGTTCCTCTGGTGAAGCTTTCCAAAACAGGTCTGATGTTTTCATTCATAAACACATCCTTGTTTTGATTGTATATTTATAAACATATTATTATTTTGTTTTAATTCTGTCAACCGTCAGGATCAAAAAACTGCACTTTTCACTTGGCGCCGCGCCTACAACGTCATTTATTACTTTTTGTCTTCTTCGGCGACTGGCTTCGGCCTAATCCGCACCCGCAAAAGAAAAAGACTTCCCGCCATTAAACGCGGGAAGTTTTTTCTTGTTAGTGTTTATTATTTAAGAAAATATTAAGATTTTAAAATATGTCAGTTAAGAAATGGATCGTATTATTGTAAAAACAACAACAAGGAGGTCTTCACATGAAGAACAAATGGTTCGCGGCATTCGGAATTTTAATGCTTCTTTTTGTCTTTACGCTTTCCCCGGCGTCCTATGCTGCCACACCTGTCAAATTGATTATTAACGGGCAGGAGATTTTACCGGACGTGACCCCGCAAATTATGGAGGGACGGGTTATGGCGCCTGTCAGGTCAATTGCGGAAGCGTTAGGGGCAAGTGTAGAGTGGGACAATGACTCAAGAACCGTTACTGTAACAACTAAAACTGAAGACATTAAGACGGATCAAGATTTAATCGCTGGTATCTGGCAGGGGACCCTGGCGTTTAGCGGACAAGAGATCAGAATTGTATTCCAGATCACCTCAAACGCTGATGGCACTCTAACTGCCGCCATGGATAGCCCCGATCAGGGAGCCATGGGCTTACCTGCCGATAAGGTGACTTTCGAGAATGGAAGCGTGTACTTGGAAGTGAATTCCGGTTTTATAATTTATGAAGGCAAAATGAATGAAGACGGGCTATCTATCGAAGGGTTGCTGAAAGAGCCTAAAATGGGAGTATCCCTGCCTCTTATGCTGAACCGGGTTGATCAGGCGCCTGGCCTGAACAGGCCTCAGGAACCGAAAGCGCCCTATCCCTATGATGAAGAAGAAGTAGTCTACGAAAATGAACAGGCCGGCATTAAACTGGCCGGCACACTGACCCTCCCACGCTCGGAAGGACCACATTCGGCCGTGCTGCTCATCACCGGCTCCGGCCCCCAAAACCGGGATGAGGAGGTATTTGGACACCGTACCTTTTGGGTGCTGGCAGACTATCTGACACGCCAGGACATTGCCGTGCTACGGGTGGATGACCGCGGCGTGGGCGGTTCAACCGGTGATTTTTCCAAGTCGACCAGCGAAGATTTCGCAGGTGACGTGCTGGCCAGTGTTGAATTCTTAAAGAGCCGTAAAGAAATTAACCCTGAACAAATCGGACTTGTCGGCCACAGTGAAGGAGGTATGATTGCCCCGATGGCGGCAGCCCAATCTCTCGATGTGGCTTTCATTGTAATGATGGCGGGACCCGGCCTGCCCGGGGCGGAGCTCCTGCAGCTGCAGGCAGCCCTAATCCACAGGGCAATTGGTGTGAGTGAAGAAACCATAGCTATCAACAGCGCCCTGCAGGAACAGGTATTTACCGTTGTCAAACAGGAAAAAGACAGGGAAACTGCCGAAAAGAAACTGCGGGAGTTAATCACAAACGAAGTGGAAAAAATGAGTGAAAAGGATAAAGAGGTGCTTGGCTATTCGTCCCCGGAAAGCATTGAAGCAGAGATCCAGCAAGTGTTATCGCCATGGCTGAGCTACTTTATTACCTACGACCCAAGGCCGGCTCTCACGCAAGTTAAAGTCCCCGTACTGGCAATCAACGGGGAAAAGGATTTGCAGGTGCCGCCAAAAGAGAACCTCAGCGCCATTGAAGAGGCTCTTAAGGCCGGCGGGAACAAACACTATACTATTTTGGAGCTGCCCAATCTAAATCACCCGTTTCAAACCGTGACAAGCGGTTCGGGCCTGGATTATGCACAAATTGAAGAAACCATTTCACCGGAAGCACTGAAGGTCATGGGCGACTGGATCCTTAAACAGACTAGTGACTTATAAACCTTTCATTCACCATGAGTTGACGGCTTATAAATATAAGTGAGCCTTGGGTTCGGAAGGGGTTATTCCCCTACCAAACCCTTAGAGCGAACTTTATGTTGGGGACATTCCTCCGACCCTAAAGACATGCTTCAAAGAGAGGTGTGTCCCCTTTCCTTAATCTTTACAGCCTGTTTATCCCCGACCTTCAAGAACGCAGTCTTACAGGCTGTTAACGAGATAAAGATATCCACCCTGGGGGAGGCCGCTCCTCCGGGGTCTGACATAGAGAGAAGGGATTATTTTTGAGTGCTAAAATATTAGTGGTAGATGATGAGACAGAAATTGTGGACCTCCTCTCCGATTACCTTGCAGCCGAAGGTTACAGCGTAACTGTTGCCTCAAATGGCCGGGAGGCCCTGGAAAAAGCAAAGAAGGAAAAACCCGACCTGGTGATACTGGATATAATGATGCCGGGCCTGGATGGATTTGAAGTCTGCCGCGCACTCCGGGCATATTCCAATATACCCGTTATCATGCTAAGCGCCAAACAGCAGGAAGGCGACAAAATACTGGGACTTGGCCTTGGCGCCGACGATTATATCGCCAAGCCCTTCCGCCCCCGCGAAGTTGTCGCCCGTGTCAAGGCGCAGCTCCGGCGGGCAACTGTACTGGCGGGAAGCAGCAATCAGGATGATGTGCTGCGTTTCCCCGGACTTGAAATTTATCTCAAAGAATACCGGGTGGTGGCCGGCGGAAGGGAGATCCTCCTTCAGACAAGGGAATTTGAGTTGTTAAGGTTTATGGCGCTTAATAAGAGGCAGGTTTTAAGTAAGGAACTGCTTTTTGAGAAGGTTTGGGGCGAGGAGTATCTGGGAGACCCCAATACTCTATCCGTTCATATCAGGCGCCTCAGGGAAAAAATTGAGGAGGACCCGGGCCGGCCCAGATATATCAAGACAATTTGGGGCGCGGGGTATAAATTTGAAGGTGACCCGCTATGAGCTTAAAAACCGGTTTCGGCATAAGAACAAAATTGATCGTTGCTTTTATCCTTACCATTACTCTACCCATCGGGACATTGGCAGGCTTTTATTTTCTATCCATGAAACATGTCGCCCTAAACACCCAGGCCAAAATAGTCATGCCCGAATTTGTCACGGGAATAGCCGGAAATATCGAGAGCGAATATTTAAAAACAGGGAGTTTAAGAAATGCTTCAGCCGTTCTCAATGATTTTGAATTGCCACCCGGCGGACGAATTGAAGTACTTAACGCAGACGGCATGATTGTTTACGATACAGATGGAGCCAGCGCGGGAATAAAATTATCCTACCCGGAATTCACCAGAATAGTAACAACTCCCTCCAATGTTCCCAGGGAACAGCTAAATGAAACAAGAGATACTATATTGGCCCCTTTAACTGTCAACGGTACTGATATAGGCGTGGTATTGATTTCTTTTCCCAGGAACGTGGCCCTGGAGCCTATCATGAAATTTCTTACCATTACCGGACTGGCCGGCGCAGGTACCGCTGTACTGGTAATCACCCTGTTGGGGTGGCTGCTTTCAAAAGGAATTATTTTTCCACTACAAAAATTGGTAACTGCCACCGAGAAAATATCCCAGGGAGAATTTGACGCCGGAGTTGAAGTGAAAAGCAAGGATGAGTTGGGCCGTTTGGCTTCAGCCTTCAACCGGATGGTGGAAGATTTGAAAAACGCCCGGGAGAAGGAGAAGTCCCTGGAATATTCCAGGCGGGAACTGGTAGCCAACGTTTCCCACGACCTCAGAACGCCCCTTTCTTCCATCCGGGGATATGTGGAAGGCCTGATGGACGGGGTGGCTGCGGATCCTGAAAAAACCAGGCGGTACCTGGAAGTTATTCACGAAAAAGCACTCAGCCTTGAAAGGATGATTAACGACCTTTTTGAGCTGTCACAGCTTGAAGCCGGCCAGCTCAAGATGGAGTTTGTCAAAGTAAATGCCGGGGAAATGCTAAAGGAACTATGCGAGATATTCAGCAGGGACGCGGCAATAGCGGGTCTTTCTTTCAATTACCGCCCGGCTGGGAGCCTCCCTTTTGTTAATGTTGATCCAGGCAGAATTGAGCAGGTAATGGTAAACCTGCTTCAAAATTCCTTCAGGCACACTGGCCAGGGTGGAGAAGTTTCCGTTAAGGCGGAAGTTGCGGAAGGGGAAATTTTTATTTCTGTACAGGACAATGGGGAAGGCATCGATCCTGAGGACCTTCCCCATGTCTTCGACCGGCTCTTTACAGGAGAAAAATCCCGGTCCAAAATTAAAGGCGGCACGGGCCTGGGCCTTGCTATCGCAAAGGAAATTGTCCATGCTCATGGCGGGCGGATATGGGCCAAAAGTGAAAAAGGCCGGGGCAGCACCTTTAATTTCACCCTTCCCATACTGGAAAACTGACAGTTCCGGTAACCCAAATATGACTGGCTCTGAGACAAATATTAATCTTTCCTGAAAATCGCTCCTATGGATTAGAGAATCTCATGGGGCGGTTATTTTTTTGTGTAACTCAAAATTTATATTGACATAATGTTTGTTATAACATATATTATGAATAAGACGTGGCCGCGTTAAAATTTTAGTTTGGGGGTTAAAAGTATGAATATTTTTTCGAAGATTTTAGCCGTTGTTGTTTTGGCCTTTGTCGTTTTGAACATTGTCCTGGTAGCCCGGTTTTACGTGGGAAAGAAAAACATTGCTGTGAACAACCGCGAGATGACACAACATAATATTGACCTTGCACCGGTAGAACATTTAACAGTTCTCCCCATAGTAGATCTGCTGGCTGAAAGTGAAAATTATAAAACTGAACCGGGAACATCCTTTCTCATTAAGACAGATAATGATAGTATTCTGTTTGACGTTGGTTATAACATAAAACAAGAGGAAATTTCACCTTTAATACACAATTTAAATGAATTGAATATCAGCCTGGACGATATAGACGCTTTGGCTATCAGCCACAACCATGCTGACCATGTCGGGGGCTATTGCTTCCGGGATAAGAGGGTGGAGCTAACCAGGGGCAAAGTTGACCTGAACGGCAAAGCAATTTTTACACCGGTACCCATGACCTGCGAGACGGCTGTAGCCAGGACAATTGACCGGCCAACACTTATCACTAAAAACATTGCCAGTACCGGGCCGTTAGCTGAGCAGATGTTTATCCCCGGTAAACTTAACGAACAATCATTACTGGTAAATGTTAAAGGGAAAGGTTTGGTGCTGATTTCGGGCTGCGGGCATCCCGGTATCGTTACCATGGTTGAGGCGGCTCAAAAAATAACCGGCATTCCCGTTTATGCGGTTGTTGGAGGTCTGCACCTGTATTACACCCAGCCCAAGGCAGGATTTTGGGGCAATATCTTTGGCAGCAGTAAATTATACTGTGGGACCCCCAGCCAAAAAGAAGTGGCAAATATTATTGATGAGCTTAAGCAACTAGGAGTTAAAAAAGCATTTATATCTCCACATGATGCTGACCAACCCACATTAGAGATATTTGCAGACAAGTTTGGCCCGGATTTCGAAGCACTTAAAGTAGGCTGGCCGGTCACATTCTAAAAGACGAGAGGAAAGAGGCAGGTTAATGTATTTAAGAGTTAAAAAGGACAGTGTTACCAGTATTCTTCTCTTCATCTTTAACGTGTTCTTGGTGGAACGGGGAATAAACTCCGTTCCACTCAAGAAAATATTCAGGCTTCTCGAACCTTTTCAAAAGAGCGAAACATCTATCAGGATGGGGCTTTCCAGGGGAGTACAGAACAGGCTGTTTGTTAATGAGAAGCAGGGGCAGGAAGTTTATTACCGTTTAACAGACGAATCAGTGCAAAGTTTTAATTACTGGCAGAAAACCCTGGCTCGTTTTCAGAAAAGGATTAATATGCAGTTTGCAAATTGGGACGGGGCCTGGAGCATTGTATTGCTGGATTTACCATCCCGAAATAAGCCTGACGGTTACATTGAGCAATTTACACAGTCACTGGAACAGCTTGGCTATGGCAGCTTAAACAAGGGGCACTGGATCTCACCATATGACTTTTCCGCTGATGTAATAGGGCTGGCGCACAAATATTTCCTGAGTGATGAAATATTTATTTTTCACGGGAGCATGCAAAATAAAAATCCTGAGAACGTTGCATCCGAGGTCTGGCCGGTTCAGGAACTGGCAAATAAATTTAAAGATTATGCTAACAAGCTGAACCTGTCAGCCGGCAAATTAAATACCGACCCTGTTGTATCCGGCCAGGTTCTGACTTTCCTTTACAATTACGGTTTAGAACTGTTTGCAATTATTCAGGATGACCCGCAGCTGCCGCTGGAATTACTTCCGGTTGACTGGCCGGGACCCAAAGCCGCCCGTGCTTTTTGGGAAATCAGGGAGCAGGTACTTCCTGAGGCCAACCGTTTTATTGATGAAGTTATATTCTAACACTATAGATAACACCCATGCGGGAGCACATAAATAATGCGACAAGGGAGTACAGCCCCCTGTCGCACTGTCGCAAAACTGTTATTTCTTACGGATTTTTCAGTGTCTTGTCATGTTCCCCACAATTTCTGAAAGTGATTGTATCCCCTTCCCAGTTAAAAGTAATACGTAACCCCATAGTGGCACTCGCTTCCCATATTCCTTTAATGCCCTGGATACGCTTAACTCTCAAAGACGGGTGGTAGATGTTGTCTGACATAAAACTTATTGCTTTTTTTATAGCGTTTTGCTGCTCTGAATCCAACTTTTTGTACATCCGCTTAAAACGCTCGGTCCTTTGGAATTTCATTGATCCAAATCATCCAGAAGGTCTTCCGCATTTTCAAAGGATTTTACCCTTCCGGCAGCTATATCTTCTTCTGCTTCTTTCTCGCCTTCCTGCCACTCTTTTGTCCAGAACCAGGTTTGATCGGCTGGGATTAGTTTCATGGGAATAAGAATAACCTTGCCTTCCTCTATTTGTACCTGAAATATATCCCCATCGTTTAATGGTATGTTGTGTTCTTTTAGTAGCCCCAGGCTCACTACACCGCGTTTTTGAACAATAATATTACCTACTACTTGACCCATGACTGTCACTCCTATTACCTAACTGTTTTACAGCCATACTGCATTACTGAATTGTATATCAGAAGCTGATCATTGTCAATGATTTCTTACTCCTCTATCCACGTGATATCTTTATGTAGACTTTAATTTGAGGATTTTGGGAAATAACTATCTAAAGCAGTCCGATTTCGGAGGTGTTATTGTTTGGTCAGACAATACCAGCAGATACCTAAATGGAACGCTGTTTCCCAGGAAGACTGGAATAATTGGAAATGGCAATTGGCAAACCGCATCACAAATCTAGAAGAGTTAAATGAGATTATTCCTCTATCTGAAGAAGAAAGTGAAGGAATCGCCCGCTCCCTGGGAACTCTTCGGATGGCCATAACACCTTATTATGCCACGCTTATGGATCCCGGCGATCCCGATGACCCTATCAGAAAACAAGCAGTGCCGATTTCCCTGGAAATGCAGGACAGTGATTTTGATTTAGAGGATCCGCTGCACGAGGAGGTGGACTCCCCGGTACCCGGCTTGACCCACCGCTACCCGGACCGGGTTTTATTACTGGTCACGGACCAGTGTTCGATGTACTGCCGGCACTGTACCAGGAGAAGGTTTGCAGGAACTAACGATGAAGAGCGGCCCCAGGAACAGATTAATAAAGCCCTTGAATATATCAGGGATCATCCGGTTATCCGGGATGTAATACTATCCGGAGGGGACAGCCTGTGCATCTCAGATGAACGGTTGGAAATGATCCTGCAGCGCCTCCGGGAGATTCCTCATGTTGAAATAATCCGTATCGGCACTAGAACACCCGTAGTGATGCCCCAGAGAATTACACCTGAGTTGTGCAGGGTCATCAAAAAGTACCACCCGGTTTGGTTAAATACTCATTTTAACCACCCCAGGGAAATAACTCCTGAATCAAAAAAAGCATGTGCCATGCTGGCCGATGCCGGCATTCCTTTGGGCAACCAGACAGTACTTTTGAGAGGTGTTAATGACTGTCCCTACGTTATTAAAGATTTGATGCACCGCCTGCTGGAAAACAGGGTCCGCCCTTATTATATCTACCAATGTGATCTTTCTTCCGGGATTGAACACTTTCGCACTTCCGTCGCCAAGGGAATTGAGATAATGGAAATACTAAGAGGTCATACTTCCGGCCTGGCGGTACCGACCTATGTCATCGACGCCCCCGGAGGAGGAGGAAAAATACCAGTAATGCCTCAATATTTAATATCACAGTCCGAACAAAAAGTATTTCTAAGGAATTACGAAGGAGTGATCTCTGCTTATACTGAGCCACTTCATAGAGATGATCCCTGTGACAACTGCCAGGAATGTCCCCGCCTGAGGGATAAGGACCCTATTGGCCTGGAGAAACTTCTTAGCGGAAAAAAAATCAGCCTGGTTCCGGTAGGTAATGTAAGAGCCCGCCGCACAAAGGACTGGGGAACCTGCAAATAGGGAGTGATATTTTGAGCAACCGGCGGCAGGCTTGCCATGCATGTCCGATGAAGACAAAAAAAATTTTTTTTAAAGGTCTCCCAATAGAAATAGGCTTAGACTTCACGAACAACAGATTGAAGGTATTTTCCTATGAAGCCGCTAAGTATTCTCAACTGGCAGAATGGATTAAGGGAATTGCTAAGGAAAAAAATCTAGGTAAAATTTTATTTAACTCCAAGGAGGATGGTTGCCTGGATCTGGAATCGGCCGGTTTTGTGCTGGAGGGAACAATACCCGGTTTCTTCAACGGCGAGCAGGCCTATTGCTATTCCTTTTTTATCGACCCGGCCAGATCTTTAAGCGCGTACCAGGAGGAAGAGGACCAAATACTGAAAGATGTACGCGGCAACAAGGCCCCGGCAAAAAGTGAAGCAAAACTCCCAACCGGTTATAAACTGCGGGAAATTCGGGAAGGTGATGTAGAAAGTTTAGTAAGCCTGTATAAAAATGTTTTTGCCTCTTACCCAAGCCCGTTATTTAACCCCGGGTACATAAAAGAGGTTATGAAGAGACATGTCTATTTCCTGGCTATTTTCGATGAAGATGTGCCGGTCAGCGCAGGATCGGCTGAGATGGATTTAATCAATAACAATGCAGAGATTACGGACTTGGCCACCCAGCCCCGCGCCAGGGGCCTGGGGCTTGCAACCATGTTAATGGAAGCCCTGGAAAAAAAGATGCGCGAGCGCCAAATAAACTGTCTTTACAGTCTGTGCCGGGCAGGGGTGCCCGGGGTCAACCGGGCCTTATACAAGCTTGATTATAGTTTTCAGGGCCGTTTAATCAACAACTGCCACATTGGAGGACGGTTTGAGGATATGAATATTTGGGTTAAATGGCTTCCCAATTTCTAATAATGATTGTATCCCCTGTCTCAGTTAAATTAATATGCAACTCCATAGTACAACCCGCTTCCCGTACATTCATCGAACCAATTCATCCAGAAGGTCTTCCGCGTTTTCAAAGGATTTTACCCTTCCCGCCATCACGGCCTGCTCGGTTTCGAGTTTTTATGGACAGTTCTTATGCGCTTATGCCAATTTCTCAATACCCCAGCCCCTTTACTACCTCGTGATCAAGAACTCTTTTACGCTCTTGCCAATCCGGCATATGCACGGTCAAAAATTCATAAAAATCTTTATTATGTTTGGGGTGGAGAAAGTGCGCCAATTCGTGTAAAACAACATAATCAATACAGGGCGGCGGAGCTTTGTACAAATAGTAATTCAGATTGATTTTGCCGTGCTTTCTGGAGCAGCTGCCCCAGAGTGTTTTCATCTTTCTGATTTGAAGCGCCGGTTTATCGATGCCATGTTTGGCAACGACCGGATAAAAGCTGTCAATAGCCGCCAAAAAATATGCCGTGCTCTGTTTTCGCCACCAGCGCTCAAATTGCTTTTGTAAAGCTTGTTTATCCTTGGTAGCGGGAGATTGTATGTAAACATAGCCTTCCTTTTGTTCTATTTTGTATATTTTCGCTTCATTGACAATAATTCTGATTTGCCTGCCCAAAACGCGGGTGGACACCCCGCTGGATATCCTTGTTTCAAACTCAACGGCCCCCGTATCCTTAAAGCAATTCAAGGACTTTTCAATCCATTTAGTTTTACTTTTAAGAAAATCGTTGATACATTCGTCCGGTACTCCAAGTGGCGCCGACAGTTTTACGATGCCGTTTGGAAACACCTTGAGCCGGATTTTTTTTACACTTTTACGCTCGATAATCACTTCAACATCACTTAATGGCCTTGTCAAACATAGTTTTTTTATATTCATAGCTTAATACCTGCTTACTGCTGTTTTCATTAGTCCTTCCAGCATAAGATCAATTTTCTCAACAGGCAGCTCCAGCTCATGTTCTTCGGTAAAATCCCAGATAAGATCGTCAAGCGCCTGCTCCATATCTTTATGCACTGCCACGTTAAAACGCCAATCCACCTTGGCCCGGCCGGATATAGCCTTTTTAACCTCGATAGCCAATAGTCCCATGGCTTCATCCGTTTCCGGCGATATATCGTTTATCGCCCCGGCAATGATATTCTGAATTGATCCGTAAAAAGCTTTCGCATCGCTGTCGTTGTCTATGCAGGCGGGGTAGTGATGGCCGGTATAACCCCTTTTAAAATCATCCGCCATTCTCTCCATTTTATAGAGATAAGAATCATCATTTCTTGACGCCTTGTATTCGGCAAGGGTTTCTTTAACCTGCTCGGAAAACTTTTTGTACAGTAAAGGGTCTTCATAACGACAGGTTTCCAGTTCTCCAGCCATGCGGGTACGAATGGCGTCACCTTTGGCCGCTTTACTTTCCAGTTTATCAAGCTGCTCTTTCATCCCTTCGGTGTCGTGGATCGAAACAGGTTCAACAATGATCCGGCTCGGTTCGGAAAGCACAAAGTTATTCAGCAGGCTTCGAATGCCGTCTTCATATTTACTAAAATCCATTTTTTCATTGTATCGAAGCAAAACCGCCCCGCGTAGTTTTTGGAAATGAAGCAAGTCCTGCTTATATTTCTGAACCTGGTCATATCCAATGGCATTATATAAGGCATAACTTCCCATAGCTAAACCTAATAAACGGGAAAACACCGACAGTTTTTCAAAAAACATCTTTCTTAAATCATCGTGTGCCAGCACGCTTTGCCAGCCTTCGGAACTGTTACGCTCAAATTCTTTCCCCTCAAATATCGCCCACAATTCCTGATAGACTTTCCCCAACTTGAGCTTCTGATCACCAGCGCCAAGAATAGCATTTTCTATGTCAGCCTGATCATATCCATCCATGCCGGATTTTTTATCTGTATACATATCCACAGCAGTGTTAAGCTTGCTAAAAACACCCCAGTAATCCACGATGAGCCCGAAGTCCTTGCCGGGATACACGCGGTTGACCCGGGCAATGGCCTGCAACAGCGAGTGTTCCTTCATGGGTTTATCCACATACAGCACGGCGGCAACCGGCGCGTCAAAGCCGGTTAGAAGCATATCCTTGACGATAAGCATACTCACATCTTCACCGCTGATAAAGCTGTTTTTGGCCCAGTCCTCATATTCCTCGTGGTTATTGCCAAAGAGAGGCTCCACCTCTTCTTTGAAAAAGGCCCTGATTTTTTCTTTGTTTTCACTGGTAAGCTCATCACCCTCATTAATATTTTCGGGCGATATCACCACCGCTGTTTTTACACCGCCAAGCTTTTTTATGGATTTATGCAGGTCAATAGCCGCCGGACGGGATGAGGCCGCGACCATGGCCTTAAACCCCTTCGGCCTGGCGTAACTAATGAAGTGCTCATGAATGTCAAAGGCCACCATGTCGATACGCTGGCGGGTCTGCGCCAGGGGCAAAAACCGGCTCCACTTGCGCTTGATATCTTCCTGCCGCTCTTGATCCAGCGGTGCGATGATATATTTGAGATAATCGTCAATCTTCTCGCCGGCCACATTTTGTGGTATGATCCTGCCCTCATAGACCAGGGGTACGATGACACCATCTTCCACAGCCCGGTCAATAGGGTAACTGTCGATGAGCGGTCCAAACCGTGCGTAAGTGTTAAATTTGTCTTTCTTTAGCAGAGGTGTGCCGGTAAATCCTATTTTTATCGCATTGGGCAGCACATCAATCATAAAGTTGTGAAGTTGGCCTGAGTGGGTCCGGTGACTTTCGTCCACCAGCAGGAAGATATTGTCGTCTTTAATCTTAACCCTGCTTTTTGCTGCCGCGTCAAACTTATGTACAAGGGTGGTAATTATCGTTTCGCCTTTGTCACGCAACAGACCGACCAGGCCTTTGCCTGTTTTGGCCCGGGCCGGATGAAGCTGTGTTTTAGCGAAATTATCCCTGAGTTGTTTATCCAGGTTGATCCGGTCGTTGACCAGCACGAAACGGGGATTTTTGAGATCAGGATCAGCTATGATTCTTTTAACCAGCATCACCATGGTAAGAGATTTACCGCTGCCCTGCGTATGCCAGATCACACCGTTTTTCGTATTCCTGTCGTCTGCGCCTTTTATGCGTTTCATGGCTGTTTGAATGCCGAAAAACTGCTGGTAGCGGGCTATTTTTTTTATATTGTTATCATACAGGATGAAATGACGAATCAGCTCCAGCAGCCGCTCCCTGGAAAGCATGGAAACAATAGACCTGTCCTGCTCTATGACTCGTCCGTCGGGGCTGATATTATTGCATTTTTCCTGCTGCCATTTATAGTCCTTTTCCCGCCAGGTGGTGAAGTATTCGGGCAATGTGCCGCAGGTGCCGTATTTAACAGCATTGGGGTTCATGGCTATAACAACCTGGGTGAATTTGAACAGGTGGGGGATATATCCGGGTTGCCAGTTGCGCACATTCTGGGCAACACCTTTTTCCACATCGACACTGGAGTTTTTACACTCGATCACCACCAGGGGCATGCCGTTGATGAGCAGCACAATATCCGGGCGCGCAAACTTGCCGTTCGCCCGTTCCACCGAGAATTCATCAGTGACCTGCCAGATATTGTTTTCCGGATGCTCCCAGTCGATAAACTTCAGGTCGAAAGACTGGCGGCCGCCGTCAAACAATTCCTCTTCATAGCTGTTGCCGGAGAGGAGCAGGTCATAGATGGTCTTGCTCGCCGGCATCAAACCGGAAACAAGCGGCACGTCGATATCGTTAATGGCCTTGCCGACAGACCGGCCGGAAAAAGGCGTTCGCTTGCCTCTGTATACAAAAGACTGGCGGTACAAAAACTCACGCAAAACCTCCGGGAATAACACGTTGGAAAGCCGTCCCCGCAAGATTTCCGCCTGGGAACGGGGTATGTATTGATAGCCTAGTTTTTCTAAAACTCTTATCGCTCGGTCCTGGCTCTCCGGGCGTTCGTTGAATATGGTGTGGTCGGGCATCAAGAAACCTCCTGCGTATTGACTCTAACTGCGCCTGTCAGCAATAGCTGCGTCAGGGCTTTTTTCTGTTTTTTAAGCTCATCAAGCTGCTTTTCATGCAGGTCAATTTCACGGTCTGCCGTGGATAATATTTCGGCGATGGCAGTTTGTTCATTTGTTGACGGGTATTTGATTTTTAGTTTTTTTATTTCGTCGCCGCTGATAGCATCGAATGTACTCCCTTGAGATACTTTTGCCCATTTATCCTCTATACTAAGTAAATATTGAAACATATAATTCTGATTATGTTTGGAACAAATAGCGCTTACACCTCTACCAATACAAGCTTTCTGATCAGCTATTGAAACGGTTCCTACTGGTGCTCTAACGGTTAAAATAATATCTCCAACATTACACATTTTCGTTATTTGCGTTGTCCATATTCGAGGTTTAGTAACCCTGTTATGGCAGTCTGCATTTCCTTGTATAAGAGGAAATCCGGCCTTATCTTCGTTATATGCCTTTGAATCAGGAGATTGCCCCATTATTATTTTACAAATTTCCTCCAACTGCACCTCTTTCCACTTGTCGGTGAATCCGGGAAGGCGTTTTTTGCCGGTGAGCAGGTTTTGCATCAGCCATTTTTTCTGCTGCTTTTTCTCGGAGATAAGACGTTTTTCCAATTCGATGGCCCTGTCCCAGGTTGAGAGAATCTCGGCAATCTCTTCCTGCTCGGGCAGAGAAGGGAGAACAGCAAAGAGTTTTAGAAAAGAACTTTTACTCATAACTCTGTTTCTTCCTGCCCCTCCTGGGGATATATCTGATAACATCTTTTTAAAATACGGCTGAATCACATAATATTTGTAAAAATACGGGCAAGCTTTTTCATTAAACACGAACGTTGGAAACCTGTGCGATACTAATTTCCCCTCATCATCTCGCTTCGCCAGCGCTATTGCATGTTCCCATGCAAACGTGATATTAACAATTAAATCATTCTCGGCAACCGAAAACAGTTCCTTCATAGCAATAGAATCCGGATCATCAACAAATTCATGAAAAGTCCCTTTAGCATGACTCTTAAGACCAAGACGCCAATAGCCATCTTGCGGTTTAGATACTCTTCTCTCCACTTGCTTAAGGATGTGCTCGAGTTGTTTTATATCCCACTCATTCGGCACTATACCAACTTTAGTCTTTTTATACCCCTTAGGCGCTACGCCCTTTTGGATCTGCTCAATGCGTTTTTTTATTTCAGATTTCAATATTTGCACCTACACTCACTTAGAAAATTTTCTACATAATCAATTATCAAAAAGATTACTTGACAACTGAATTTTTGTCTGTATAGCCGTTCTGTTTTTTTACCTTGTAACATTTTTGCCCTCTAATTTTTTCGGTTCTTTCATTTCAAGTTGCTTGATGCTTTCATCAGGAGTAGGCAGGTCCTCGGGCATGGTTCCGCCCAGTTTTTTGATTGTATTCCGAACGGTTTTGCCCACGACAAAATGGGTCCGGTTGGCCCTTTCTTTCCCTTTTACCTTATCTCTTCTGATTTTTTCATCTGTCTGGGTCGCGCGGAACAGATTCGCAGCAAGCTCTGTGCTGCCCATATGGTCAAGTATCTTTTGACTTTTCTTCAAACTCTTTCTTTGATGTATTTCTTTGACACCCAAGCCGCCATAAAGACCCTGGTAGCCTTTGTTTTGAAATACCGCGTATTCCTGCTGAGTTTTAACTCCCGCCATCTGGGCGGCTTCGGCCAGGGATTTATTGTGGTCGCGTATTTCATCCCGTATTGCCAGGCGTTTTGCGTCCTCATCCAGTTTATTGAATTCGTCCTGTAATTCCTGACGCCTGGTTTGTACGGCAAAATAGGTTTGTCCCAGGGCTATAATCTTCTTTCTCGGATCGGCGTTTTGCACAATTAAATAACAGGCGTAGCGCGAAAGCTCGATATCTTCAATTTCTCGTTGGGCTCCCTTTGCCAGCTCTATCATTTTCGTGACGTCACGAAAATGATCTTCCAGGTCGATATTACTGTTTTCGCAAGCTTCCTTTGCTTTTTCTAAAACTTTATAAAAATTTTCCCAGCGGGCATATTCAAGAACAGAAGCCAGTTCCCTTGCCAGCCAACATTCTACTCCATATTCATTGATGTGTTTAATATCCTCAAAAGTTTTTTCGCTATATTTTTGAATATTGCTCACAGTCCCAACTCCTTCAGATACCCTGCCATTTGGGCCTCGACTTCGGCAAGTTCCTTTTTGATGCTGGCGATATTGTTTTTAACCTCTTCAATATCCACCAGGGCTTCTTCTTCAAAGGTATCAACATAGCGGGGGATATTCAGGTTGTATTCGTTGGCTTTGATTTCGTCAACGCCGGCCACGTGGGCATATCTTTTGATATCCGCCCTGTTTTTATAGGCGTTAACAATATCCTCGATATGTTTTGTTTCGAGCCTGTTCTGGTTCTTGTCCTTTTTATAGCGGAGACTGCCGTTTTCATCCCTGCCGGAGGCGTCGATGAAAAGCACGTCGTCACGGTTGCGGTTTTTCTTGAAAACTAAAATGCAGGCCGGGATACCGGTGCCGTAGAACAGGTTGGCGGGCAGGCCAATGACCGCGTCTAGCAGGTTTTTCTCGATTACGGCCTGCCTGATCCGGCCTTCCGACGCGCCCCTGAACAAAACGCCGTGGGGAGCGACGGCGGCAATCCTGCCACCGCTCTTGAGGCTGGCGATCATGTGCAGCAAAAAGGCCCAGTCGCCCTTGCTGGCAGGGGGCACACCCCAGTCAAAGCGGTGGTACCTGTCAAGTGACGCTTCCATCTTGAATTCTTTGCCTTTGCCGGTCGTCTCGCCGCCGGTGTTAAAGCCAGCGGCCCACTTATCCTGCGAAAAAGGCATGTTGGCCACGATCACGTCGAACTGCATGAGATTGCCGTCCGGGTCCAGGTGCAGGGGGTTGACCAAAGTATCGCCCCATTGGATCCTGGCGTCCATGATCTGATGAAGAAACATGTTCATTTTGGCCATTGACCAGGAGGAGCCGTTCATTTCCTGCCCGTACAAGGCAAGTTTTTTGATCTCGTTGTTTTCCTTGGCCTGGGCTGTTTTTCCGGTTTTTATGAGCAGGGAACCGGAGCCGCAGGTGGGGTCGTACATGGTGTCGCTTATTTTCGGGTCGACGATGCGCGCCATCAGTTCCGACACTTCGGAGGGAGTAAAGAAGGAACCGGCTTTTTTGCCGGCCTGGCTGGCAAACTCGCCGATCATATATTCAAATGCTTCGCCGATGGTGTCTGCGGCCACCTTGCCTTCCTCAGGCTTGATGGAAGAAGGGCGCAGGTCAAGGGACTCGAAATCTTCCAGCAACTCCCGCAAGCGGGTGTTTCTTTGCCTCTGGTTGCCCAGCGTGGCTTCACTGTTAAAGTCAATGTTTCTAAATATCCCCGTGAACAGGGAAGGGTTGTCGTCTTCTATCCCTCGCAAAGCCGTATTAATAAGTTCCCCCAGGTTATAGTCATATCTTTTGTCATAAAGCCAGAGGAAGCTGTGTTCTTCCCTGATGACAAAGGGGAGCCTGCTTTTCGCTCTTTCCAGCCGCACCGGGTTATCATATTTTTTTCTTAATTCTTGGACGTTTTCCAAATAGGTGTCGCTCAGGTATTTAACGAAAAGCATGGGCAGGATGTAATCTTTATAATTGGCCGCGTCGATAGCCCCTCTGAATGTATTTGCGCCTCTCCAAAGCGCGGCCTCGATGTCTTTCCTGGTCGTCGCCATCAATGTTCCTCCCCGGTATTTGCCGTGACGCTTTTTATTACTGATGCCATAAGCTGTTGATCCTCTGCAATCAACTCGCCCAATAGCCGTTTTCGTTTCTTGTGCAGCAGCCATATCCGGCCAAGCGCCATTTGTTTTTTATATTCTACGGCGGGTATATCCAACGCTGCCAACGACTTCACGGATATAGACTTGACAGCCGCGCCCGAACCGACAATATTGCCGTTCAGCCAGGCAATGCCCTGGTTTTCCAGCAGGCAGGCTATATAGGCCGGGAAGTATGCTTTGAACACGCGAATAACAATAAGGTTGCTTGAAAAGGTTGTATCCGCTAAGTCCTCCCTCACCAGCGTCGCTACATCCGGATTCAGACGTTTAAGTATGATATCGTTTTTCCGGATGAAATAGCCGTCACTAACAGGAGTCTGCCTTTTTATTTCCGAAGCGCTGTGGATATCATTGTGAATTCCCAAATGGTTCGGTTGGATAAAATTATATGTTATAAGACCTGCATTGTACATAATTTCGTGTTGCCTGGCATCGGGCAGCCCGTTTAATATATTAGCAATTTTTCCGAGTTTCACCTTTTTTAACGCCGCCACTTTTTTCACTCCCTTTCAACCGGCGTCCGGGAGGATAACTGCATCCAGGTCGTCTGAATATATGGGTGCCAAAGCCACTTCCATGTGGAGAATGGCTTTGGCACTTAAAAAACTAATAGCCGCACATACCATCCTATTCTTTTGCTTGATAAGAACACGCCCAGTCCGGCCAGTTGTCGCCCTTGCCCCGGTTGTTGCGCCAATGCAGCGGCTGGAGGTTCTTCAGGTCATCTGTTCCACCGCCGGCTACCGGCTTCTCATGGTCTATTTCCCAACCGTAATCAGAGTTGACGTTGCCGTAATCGGCAAATTTAATCCACGCGCCGCACCGGTCTTTCCTGATCTCGTTTTGGTCGTGTTTGGGGACGATGGCTGCCTTGCTCCATACATATAAAATCGTCAACTGGTCAAATGACTTGTTCAGTAGCGTGCGATTTACTTGGTGTGCCATAGCTCCTCCTTTCCGAGACAAAGCATCCACCAGCAAAACCACATATACCATTGATTTTAAGTGCTGTTTGCAGGTATTATGTGTTTACGCAAAACATGAGCTGATTTCAACGGCAGGTCCGGGAATGTCCAGTTCCCGGACTTGCTTTTTTGCCTCTATTTTGAAGAGTCTAACCCTCACTGGAAAAGGGTTATAACCAATAATTACATTATACCAAAATAATTTCCATGATCAATATCATTTTTTCTTTGTTGGTCTTTAACATGTCGTTGTAATGTTGTTTTTGTTAAGGTTTTTCTGGATATACGCCGCTTTCTGCCCGTTTAGCTGTTAACAAAATTGGGGCTGTGGCAGCATACCACAACCGATTCTTTGCAAACAGCATCCCCTTGAAAGCGATGTCGGAGGTTTTTTGGGCTTGCCCGCAAAACCAACAAGGGATTCTCCCCGTTAAACGTGAAAATCCCTTGATCCTATCAATCGGAAGTTCGGCATACTGCCAAACTCCCGATTCACACCAAATCAAAGATTTGGGTTCTATTGCATATGGAAAGTTGGTCCTGCTTAGATCCAAGTCAAACGAAAGTCATGAAAATTTTTTAAAAATGACTTTCGATTGCATCTTGATTCCTATTTATTACATATTGGGGTAAAATCCGACAAGACTTTGCGGTCTTGTTTTATGCCGACAGCCAGCGCCAGCGCCTTATCCCATGTCTTTTCCGTTTCATACCTGAGAAACTTATAAAAGGAATTTAAATCCTCGGTTTCGTCGTATTTTTGCAAGCATTCATAATACATCCGTTTATCTTCATCATAGAGGATGAGGGGCGGGTGACTGTTCGTCATGAGATAGTAATTCAGGAGCGTCCTCCCGACACGTCCGTTGCCGTCCGCAAAAGGATGGATAAACTCAAATCTAGCGTGAAGGTAGGCAGCGGCTTTTAATACATCCTTGCCTTCATACGCATTGACTTCGTCTATTATTTCCGTCAGGTCGCTTTCCACATCCTCCGCAGCGGAGCCAACCTCATGGATGCCGGTGGCGTAATCGTGCTTTTTGAACTCGCCCGGTCGTTCTTCGTTTTCAATATATCTTTGTTTATCGTATGTTCCGCCGGTAAGCACCCTGTGGATTTCCTTGACCAGTTCCACGCTCAGAGGTTCCTTTTTCACGATTTTTTCTTTCAAAAGCTCGTAGCACATTTTTTGGTTTTGCTGCTCAAATAAAGCGCGGGGATTACCAGTATAATTTGCGACACTGTCGTTTTCAAATATCTCTCTTGTATCGTGATAGGTAATATCCTCGTTTTCTATCTTTCCGGAATGGAACGCAAACAAAATACGGAAGCTGTCCAAACATTCATCCAGGTCGGCGGCCGACATAATATTGTACGACTGCCACAACTCGACCATCTGGCGATATTGATCCATGATGCATTCCCTCCTTTTTCCAATCTTTTTTATTATATCACAGTTTTCAGAGGGTTAAGCAATAGACTATCCGGATATGCTGACGGGTAAGCAGACACAACAAATCACCGGCCATTCAATAGATACAATCCTTTTGTGGTGTAAGTCCGACAAGGTAAAGCACATCAAACACCGTAATGCATATCTCCTTCAGAAAAAGAGCGTCATTAGCTATTTGTTCAATCGCGAACTACAGAAGGCAGGAGTTAAAAAAACAAATGTAAGTGACTTTTTTTTGAGTGAATAAATAAGGCTTGCTTACTAAAGTAATTTTGTAATATTATTGCAAAATGGAATAATAAAATTGACTTTTGGATAGGATAACTCATATAATAAGAGTATGATTTTGCGGTATTTTTGCAGAACGGAGGTGTTTA
This sequence comes from Pelotomaculum sp. UBA3103, assembly GCA_002365855.1. Lineage (GTDB taxonomy): Bacteria > Bacillota > Desulfotomaculia > Desulfotomaculales > Pelotomaculaceae > UBA3103. The sequence goes on from DFAP01000094.1 coordinate 68,769, forward strand.
TATGCTTCTTGAATTTAGAGCAAAAAATTATAAGTCCTTTAAGGAAGAGTTTGCATTCTCCATGATCCCGACTCCAAAGCAAAAAGGCCTTGACTACAGTGTTCTACATCAGAAGATTGGCTCAAAAGAATATAGAGCATTATCTTCCGCTGTAATTTATGGCCCGAATGCTTCGGGAAAAACCAACATTATCGGTGCAATGGATACGTTTAAAAATATAGTCCTGCGAGGGAATATCCGCAATAGCAATGAAAGGAATACGCCCAATGCCGCTGCTAATAATCTGGAATTGATTCCTAATAACGCTGATGTCAAGCATGCTCCGATTGCCTTTTCTATCAAATTTATCGAAGCTGACCTCATGGTTGACTATTCTTTTTCAGCAGACGTGGGCGCTTTTTTAGGTGAAGACTATTCGCGCAAAGTCGTTTTTGAATCGCTAAAAATTAACGAGGAAATGATTTTTTCGAGAAATGAGAAATTGGACTTCGGTTCTTTTCGAATTATTAAAAAATACCTTGTCAACGAATTTGAGCAGAATTCTATAAGTGCAATGCTGCTGGCAAAAAGCAATTTAAATGATGAAGAACTGTTTTTGATGAATGGCTTTAAAAACATGTTTAGTGCAAAGCTTGCGTTGTTAATCAGGAATTGGTTAGACAAAAGGTTCATGGTTATCTATAGAGCGGATTCGCTTCAACTGGCCAGAAAGTTTGCTGACCCGGGGAAAAAGTCTGTATACATTGAAAAAACGCTCAACGATGCAGCCAATTATTTCGGGATTAACTCCAATGCACTTGCTTATATTGCCGCAGATGACGATTCAGAGGCGAAGCTGTGGTCTTTATTTCAGAAAGACTCTGCAAAGGGTACCGCTGCTATCTCTGCCGAAATATTTGAATCTTACGGGACAATACGTTTTGTAAATTTGTTTCCTCTGGTAGTTAACGCTATTTTGCACGGGGGCACTTTGGTGGTGGATGAACTGGATGCATCAATTCATCCTATGGCTATCATGAGCATTGTTAATATCTTTCACAATGATGAGATCAATACAAACCGTGCGCAACTAATCTTTAACACGCACAACCCCATTTTTTTAAACTCAAATTTATTAAGACGCGATGAAATAAGATTTGTGGAAAGGGATGATGAAACACACCATAGTATCCTATATTCTCTTTCGTCTTTCGGAACGACCGGGGATAAAGGTGTACGGAAGCATGATGATTACATGAAAAACTATTTTGTCAGCCGCTACGGCGCAATTAAAGATATTGATTTTACACCTATTTTCGAGAAGCTTATAAGCAGAAAAGAGGTGTAATTCATGGCAATCAGAAAAGAAACCCATAAGTATTATTTCACAGTAGAAGGCGAAACAGAGCAATGGTATTTACAATGGCTGCAAAATCAAATTAATGCGGAACCGACTTCCCGTTATAAGGTATCTTTTGATTGCCCGAAGCAAATAGACCCTGTTAAACGTGCAAAATCGCTGGTCGTAACTAGGAAAACGGACATTACACACGTGTTTGATTACGAAAGCAACGAGGATATCCATACAAGGAGATTTCGGCAGACACTTGATAGAATGAAGGAAGCGCAATCATTAGGGAAAGAAATTAAATACCATCTCGGGTACAGTAATTTTACATTTGAGCTGTGGATGATTTTGCACAAGATTGATTGCAACGGATGCTTTAACCATCGAAGACAATATATTACTCCTTTAAACAGAGCCTATAATGAAAATTTTGAAAATCTTGACCAGTATAAACATGAAGACCACTTTAAAAGAGTTCTCAGAAAACTGGCATTAGATGACGTTAAGAGTGCAATAGAACGTGCAAAAAGAATCATGCAGCGAAATGAAGAAAATGGGTACACACTACATCAATACAAAAGATTTCATTATTATACAGAAAGCCCTTCTCTTTCTATTTGGAAATCAATTGAGAAAATATTGAGCGAATGCCAATTAATATGATCTTTTTCAAAGAACATCTCCGCGTTAAAAGAGCTTTAGAAAAGTAATAAAACACGAAATTTATATGTAGTAAGTGTAGCTGGAAAGTAATTTTAAATTAATAAAGTCAGGGTAACAACACAATGACTCGTCTGATACAAACAGCAAGTACCGAACGAATTGGCCTAACTGTAGTTGAGAAAATATGTGCTCGTGCTCAGATGATTTTCCGAGAACAATCTGTCCAAGATGTCGGGATAGACGGATTAATCGAGATCGTCGAAGATGGAATCGCTACTGGCATTTACGTTGGTGTACAGATAAAAACTGGCAAATCATTTATAAGTAAAGATGGAGCGCTGTTTACTTTCAGAGCTAATCGGGCTCACTTTGGATACTGGGCTCGCTGCGCTTTTTTAGTCATTGGAGTTGTAATAGATCCTCGAAGCGAAAGTGCGGTATGGATAAATCTCAGCAATGAGTCTACCGATGACCGAATAATTAACGGCCCATACTCCATCAGAATCCGATTTAGCACTAGAACCGAATTTTCCGTCGCTACTCTTAAAGATATCGTTGCCAAGCTAGCCTCGCAATACGTTCGCCAAAGACGTACGCTAGAAGACATTCGGAATCTTTTAACTGCGGAGACACATGATTCTGATCTTTCAGTACCTAACTTAGACGTTAGTCCCGAACGCAAAACAGCCTGGCGAAAGCTTATCGGAATTTTCATAAATCCTGATGCAGATACCAAAGAGGTAGGAAACTCTGGCTACCGGCTATCATGGTATTACCCAAGCGTTACAGAGGAACAGAAGAATGAGTTGCACTCTGCCCTGAGAGAACTTAGCGACAAGGCGCTCCTAAACATTCTTCGCGCTGTAAGTGAACTGGTTTTTTCCGAGGCAACAGTACCCGCTGAACTTATCGGGGATCTACTTTCTTATATTCCGGGAATTGGGCAGCGGATTGAATGTTTACTGGATGAGGATCGGATCGCTCCTCGTTGTGTTTGGGTCGCTATCCAGATGGTTGAGTATCTAGAACAAAATACGCGTTCTGATTTGTGGGATAAGTACAAAGATGCCAACAGTACTTAATAAAGGTTCTTTTGATTTGAATATTTAATACTATTGCAGCCAAAAATCTTTATTCGTACGTCCGACCGCGCCCGTCAGATGCTGACGGGCATGTACGTTTCTTACGCAGAAAAGTACACCTTATTTTGAATCGCTGCCATTGGCGGTGAGATGGAGGTTAATAATGATAAGTGTTTTTTTAGGAGCAGGTTTTTCTAAGTGGGCAGCAGATTTACCTCTAGCCTGCGAACTATTTGATTTTAAGATTGAGACAATAAATGAAAGAGATGAACAGCGGCTTAATACAATTATTAAGTGGAAGGAACAATGGGATAGTAATAATCCAAATGGGTATTCGGAACAATTTATTAGAGAATCTATTGATGCAAGCATTCGAAAGAAAAATTTAGTTACATGGTATATTACAAGAAGATTATCTGAACCTTTTATTGGAACTATAACACATGGCTATCAAACATTAATGATAGACGATAAACGAGCAAAATCAATTGAAGGAGTCCAACGCGCAAAATCATTTATTTATAGTATTAAGCCTTTATCAATCTCGGGTATTATGACATGTAATTATGATTTGTTAGTTGAGTATGCTCTTGGTACAAATGGATTTAATTATGGAATAGACAATCAAATATTGACCGGGAGAGGAAAGAATCCAATCTTCTCTTGGCAAGGCTTACCAGTTTGCCTTACGGGTGACATTAAACTTGCAAAGCTACACGGCAGTGTTTCATGGGATAAAGACCATTATTATACAGATGGTAGATGTGGATTAAAAGGGAATGCATTAATTGTTCCCCCAGCCCCTGAAAAAAAGTCTCTTATTGAGTTGAAAGAGGTATGGAATTTAGCTAATTCCTTATTAAGATCTTCGAATAACTTAATTGTTTTTGGGTTTGCATTTAATGAGTATGATTTGGCATTGCTTAATTTTTTTAGATTATCAGGCGCAAATTTAGCGAAAGTCTTATTGATTGATATAAAACCTAATATTACTATAGCTAAATCATTATGGCCGAAAGCAAAAATTGAAGTATGTATGCCACAATTTAAAGATAATTCTATTTTTAAGGAGTGGATAAATAGATGTAATTAGTCGAATACAGCGAGCAAGCACTCACGCAAGGACGTAGTTAGCTGTTTCAGCGGGGGCTAGATATTAGGAAAGGCCTGAAGTCGGTATTAACGAATAATTGACGAAAGGGTTAGGAGAGGATGAAGAGATTTATTTGTGAACATAGTACTGAGTTTGCTTTGTTTCCTCATTTCGCCGACATTTTATCAACCAAGTATAGAACAGTCGTTCCAATTTACTTTTGGGCGGTAGAGAGGGTGGTAAAGCTTCCCTTGACTGTGTAAGGCAGGACAAACTGCAAGTCGTGGCTTTAGAAGACCAGAAATACGATGCTCGCCAAAGAAATGTAGTGAGAAAAATATAAGCGGTTGTTGAGAGGTAGATTCTCCAAGCTAAAAATCCGAACATCTTCTTCCTCCCGGGAAAGGCCCTACATCACGACCACGACAACGAGTACAATAACTTTGCGCTCCATCCGGTGTATTTGGAGTGACTCTTAAAGGTGTTGTACCAAAGTTGGCGGGATAAGGGTAATATACATGCTCTGCTCCATCTTCTGTCGAGCATTTTGGGCAGGATTTGTATTCCCGATTCTGACGATACTGAGATTCATTCAATGGGTTTCTGCAATATCGACAATTGCTCATTTTGTTGGCACCTCCTTATTCAGCAATTCTCAAAATCCAATCCATCCAGCTACGAACGGTGGATGAACGCCTGTTAATTGTCACTTGGTTAATTTTCAAACTTGATTCTGTCATAACTTTACATATTTCATTTTTTTCAGGGATACTACCGCTTTGGATTGAAATTCCGAAAACTTTATGAAAGACAGGGCGCTCCAAAACTTTTTTAATTAGTGCCATATGTTTTGACTTATATCTCATCCCCATAATGATCTGCGCTTCGGCAGAAAGCCGGTATTCGCGCTCACCGTCAACATTGGTTCCTCTTTCAATTAAGTCGAGATATTCACATGCAGAAATATAGTAATTCGTTTGCCGGGGATCAAATTCGTATTTCAGGGTAACTTCATCCCGCGTAAGCCCTTTTTCATACAAGACGGATAATAGATCAATAATTCTTTCAAAAGAATCTGCCTGCGGAAATGTAATGGGCGGTTCGGGTTTTGGCATCACTGATTTCCAAAGCTGAATTACTTCTGTGAGAGTGATTTCCTCATCCGCAAATGTATACGCCTTATGCTGTTTTAATTGAATTGAATTATAATAATTGGGATCTGTAAATTCATACTGGAAAACGTGAAAAACATCGTTTGAAAAAACTAATAATACCGGTATAATCGGCTTTTCTGTTTTGCTTTTCCATAAGCGATAAGGATAAAACAACTGACGTATTAGTAGTTCTTCTGCTGCAATGTTTTTAGCCTCGCAAATACAAAATGCTTCCGGGCTTTCATAACCGGCATCGATTTCTACTTGAGAATTCTGGATAGATATATTGATACGAGTTCCAGCTTTTACTGAATCATCAATGTAATAGTCAAAACTCCCCGATGACATCCTGCCATTCACAGTGAAAGCAATTTTGTCGCTGCCCATAATATCCTGAATAACGCCGCTATTATATGCAAATAGTAGGGCAGCAGCCTCACTGTACAAATTCGTATAGTCCAAGGTTTGCAAGTCGGGGATTTCAACGGGAACAGGCTTTATATCTGAATATATAACTTTCTCGTGTGTTTGAAAGGGGCCGATTAAATATTCGCCCCTTGTAATCGGTAAAATTGATAATTTATTTTTTTGAAACACTTCTGGCAGTTGAACTGATTGATCAAACTTTGCCATCAATCGGGCTTCTTTAACCGCATTAATCTCCTTTGATGAGATTTTATAAAATCCCTGAGATGAAATCCGCTCTAAAATCTTATGCTTGTCAAATAAAATATCCCATGCTTTGTGAATGCTGATTCCTGTTGCTCTTGCCATTCTATCACCTCCAATTTTTGATCAATACTTCATTTACTTCACCACGGCCTGCGGAATTGGAGTTAATAGCTCTTTTTGCTTGAACTGTAATGATCTTAAAACGGTTATCGCTAAATATCTCTCTTATAAAATCTGTATCAGAGTTGCTTAACAAGCATTTCACACCACGTCCAGTTAACTCTAAGTATACATTACGGAGTCGCAATTGCTCGTTTTCACCAAATCCATCCGCCTGATATCCCGTGAAATTCGTATTATCAGGGCTATGGTAGGGCGGATCAAAATAAACAAACGATTTCTTGTCCGCATTTTGTGTTACAGTGGCAAAATCGCCATTTAATATTTCAATTTCATTATTTTGAAGATAGTGATGAACAGCTCGTAAAACAGTTTCTTCACATATAGCAGGGTTTTTATAACTGCCATATGGGACATTAAAAAGGCCCTGAGAATTTACACGGTATAAGCCATTGTAACAAGTTTTGTTCAAAAATATTAGACGCGCAGCCTTTTGAATATCGCTAAGGCGCTGAAAAAGGGTTTGATTCCTGTCCTGTGCGCGTACTTCATAATAATATTCTTTGCTATTATTCTTTTGATGAACACGCAACGCATCAATAAGTTCTTCAATATGATTTCGGACAACTTGATAAGTAAGAATTAGCTGGGAGTTAAAATCATTGATTACGGCCCGTTTTGGTTGCAGGTCAAATAGAACCGCACCCGCGCCCACGAATGGTTCATAATATGTATATTCGCTAATACGTGATGGCAAGTATTTTCTAATCTCCGGCAGAAGCTGACGTTTTCCCCCTGCCCATTTTAAGTATGGCTTGATTAAAGGGTTTTTCTTTGCTATGGTAATAACCTCATTTCCACGATAATTTGCAGTTCTGTAATTAAGTGGGCTAATAGATACACATTTAAGCGGGTTTACCCCTGCTATTGTTTATCCATCGCCCGGTTACATAGATTTCTGGAATTTCTTCTGCTTCATTCCTGCAAATTGCATTGTCTGTAATAGGCACTCCCTTTCTAATCTGTGCCGCTTTTAATACAGGGAAGGTTACTCCCTCAATTGTTCGGGTTTTCCCATTTTCTCCACCAGCAAGTACATCCCACCAGTTACGTCGGGTTTTCGTTTCTTTTGTTTTCCAGCCATCCATTACAATATCAATGAGTGCGGCAACATCGGCATAATTATTCTGAACCAGCCATTTGCGAACAGATACATTTTGAGGCATAATCCTTCCTCCTTATCTAAAGGATTTTACCCGTAAGTATTCTTCATCATCAGATAGCTTTTTCACTAAAAAATCTATCCAATTTTGAGTGTAAACATAGTCCCTGTGTGGTTCATCATATTGGCAGTATTCAGTCTTGCAGCTATCGGGTTGATATCCTTGTTTACGTACTTTATAATATTTCCACGCATTAGTATGGAATGATACATTAAAAGGCTTGCCGAGCCTTTGTTTTACTTGTTCACTTACATCAGATGGCCTGAAACGTCCTTGGTTCGCCACTTGCACTCTTTTTTCCTTAATCAGAGTAATGTCTTTTTCAATATCTTCAAACAGCTCCGGATGAGAAGGGTCATATTTTATAAACTCAACTTTCGCAGTTC
>DFAP01000137.1 GCA_002365855.1 Pelotomaculum sp. UBA3103
GTTAAGTATTCATATGAAAAGACGATAAAAGAGATATTTTCCAGTTCCGGTCTGTATGAAGCGCATATGGTGGACGTAGAAAGAATGTTACAGTGTGCTTCCGGTATAATTTCACCAAAGCTTACCGTCGAAACAATTTTAACTGCCGGATCGGCACTAGCAGAGATTGTGGAAGAGGTGGCAGGAGTCATTTCAATCGGTCCTTTCGGATGTATGCCGAGCAGAATCGCGGAATCCATAATTAGCGCCAGGATTAATGAGACAAAACCTGAGATATCCAGAGACAAAGAACTGGTAAAACGGGTGATGGAGCGTTATCCATCACTGCCCTTTTTAGCAATTGAAACAGATGGTAACGCATTTCCTCAGGTTATCGAGGCTAGGCTCGAAATTTTTTGCCTTCAGGTTGAGAGAGTTCACCAAAGAATCATGGAAGTAAAAGCAAAAAGCTCACACTTGAAAAAATATGCTACTGTGGCAAATTGTATCAAGTAAATATATCAGGTAGCCAGACAACAATAGTGAACCCGGAGTCAGCGGATCTCCGGGTTTAATTTTTATAATCATTTTGCAGACAATATGTAAAATAAAATAAAAAGCCATAAGTTGCTCTGTTCTTTAACAATCGAATTTTGACATGTTCCAAAACTGAACATGCTGGTACAAGGTGGAACACTGGTCAAATATTCTAATACTTATGGTATTTAAGTTGGTTAATTTTTTGCCTCTGGCATAAAGATTGCAACAATTAGTTATAAGAATAAAATAATAAAACTATTATAAGGAGTGTGTATTTTATGGTTAAGACATTGCCGGATGAACTGAAACGCGAACTCGAAATGGAGTATGCCCGGGAGCAGTTGTTAGAAGAGATGATTGAGAAAATATACAGGTCATTATGCAGCGATAAGGAAGCAGTGCGTCTGGCCTCCTGATGATAACTGTTTTCCAACTGGGGACATGCCTGGCTTTGCAGGTGTGTCCCCAGTTCACTCCAGCGAAAGTTTAATAAGAATAGATTTGAACGCCCGGCATAAGCCGGGATTTTTATATTGTAACAGTTTTTGCCTGAGACGGACTTTATCGGGACAGACGACTGTAAGACTATGCAATAAATAATTGATGGACTTATAGACCGTCAGTAAATATAATAAAAAAGACAGGTAAATAACAAAGAGTCAATTAATTATAAGAAAAAAAAGAAGGTGACCGCATGGATTACAAGGATATACTTTTTTGTAAAGATGGAACGGTGGCGACTATTACCCTGAATCGCCCGGACAGTTTTAATGCGCTGAGTTTAAACTTGACTGCTGAGATTATTGCAGCCCTTGACCAGTGTCGTCAAGAACAGGAAATAAGGGCTGTCGTGCTTACCGGCAGCGGGAAAGCGTTTTGTTCAGGGGGCGATATTAAGTATTTTGAACAATATTACCGAACCCAGCCGGACGAGCCGGTACGCCGTCTTCTGGGACCTTTAAACCAGCTGATAACCGGTATTCGCAAGCTGCCCAAGCCGGTTCTGGCAGCTATAAACGGTGCGGCTGGGGGCGCGGGGATGTCCCTTGCCCTTTCCTGTGATTTACGTATTTGCTCGTCAAATGCAAAGTTGAAGCAGGCGTATACCAGCATCGGACTGGCGCCGGACGGTGGCTGGAGCTTATGGGTCGGGTTGCTGGCCGGTTTCAGCAGGGCAAGCGAGATGATCTTTCTCGATCCCGTCTACGATGCAGAGGAGGCTCTGGCCATGAATCTTGTCCATCGTGTTGTGGCGCCGGATAAGCTTATGGAAACCGCCGGCCAGTGGGCTGGAAAGCTGGCATCAGGGGCAACGCAGTCATTTGCCATAGCCAAGGAGAATTTAAATAACGCCATGCTGGGATTATTAGACCGCCAGTTGGAGACTGAAAGCCAGGGTGTAATCAAGGCTTCGTTAACCAGCGATTATCAAGAGGGGTTGGAGGCTTTCTTGGCCAAGCGTAAGCCTATCTACAAGGGGTACTAACAAGAGATTTTAATATTACATGAGGTATGTAATTATTGTTGGAGGTTAGTCAACATGGATTTGTTATCTGCAATCGGTAATACACCGCTTATTGAGCTTAAGAACCTGTCCAACGGCAACAAGGCCAGGGTTTACGGAAAACTTGAAGGGTCCAATCCCGGCGGCTCTATTAAAGACCGCCCCGCGTTTTATATGATCCAGAAGGCTGAAGAATCCGGGAAACTTACAAAAGACAGGACCATCCTAGAACCCACTTCAGGAAACACGGGAATAGCGGTGGCTATGATTGGTGCGGCCAAAGGGTATAGAGTAAAGCTGGTAATGCCGGGCTGTGTGAGTAGTGAAAGAAGCAGCATACTTGAAGCTTATGGCGCCGAGGTTGTCCTGACTCCAGCCGGAGAAGGCACAGATGGCGCGATCAGAAGGGCGCACCAGATCATAGCTGAAGAGCCTGACAGGTACTATATGCCCAACCAGTTTGAAAACGAAAACAATTCACTTTCTCATTATGAAACAACCGGGCCCGAAATATTTACCCAGACTGAAGGGCAAATCGATGTATTCGTAGCCGGAATGGGGACAACGGGTACTTTGATGGGAATCGGAAAATACCTTAAGGAACAAAAGCCATCGGTAAAAGTTGTTGGGGTAGAACCAGTAAAAGGTCATGCCATACAGGGCCTTAAAAATATGGAAGAAGCGATAGTGCCCAAAATATACCATATAGAGTTGTTGGATGAAATAATTAATGTCGAGGACGATGAGGCTTTTGAAATGGCCCGGTTCCTTGCGACGAAAGAAGGTATTTTTGCCGGGATGTCAAGCGGGGCGGCAGTGGCAGGAGCTTTACGAATTGCGGAAAGGATGAATACAGGTACTGTTGTTGTGGTTCTACCCGACCGTGGTGACCGCTACCTGAGTACCACCTTGTTCAGGTCGATTTGTGCCAAATGCTCCCCCTGATAAATGAAGAAAAATTGATGATGGAGCGTCGCTAATTTCGAATGAAGTTGCTAAATTCCGCAAGTGCAAAACTGCGGAATTTATTTTTTTCCTTCCGGGGGGTAGAGAATGAAGTAAGAATAGTCTTGCGGTTTCCAATCATCGTGCCAAACTACTTTGGTAAGGGTCACTTCACCGCAAGAGGTACACAATGAGAGTTCGTAAGCTACTCCCCACGGCTGCAAATACTCGCGTACCAGGTATCCGCAGGGGCTTTTTATTGTTTCAAGCCCTCTTTCACAGTAACCGGACAGGGATTTCAGCAGTCCTCTGAGGCCACAGTGACCACAGGTATGAAGCGAGGTGTCTTTGATATACATCCTGCTCTTCCTTTTTTCATACAATTCATAAAACCAATCGAGAAGATGCTAACCGGCATTTTTCTTTCTTCTACGGCTGTGACTGTCTACCTTCAAGTAAAATTAAAATTATATAGAGTTGCACATGCCAATTATTCTTTGACATGTGTGCCAGTTGTCGGTATAACTATTAAATTTAAGAAGTGGTTTTGAATATATATTATAATTGTGGGCATATAAAATTTAAGAATTAAGGTCGGCAACCTTTCCTGTCCTGGTTCCCGGGGGCCAGGAGGGGTTTTTAAATCGGCGGCGAAAATATCGTCTAGATAAAGCCTGTCTTATAAGTTTAGCCCGCAACGCCAGTTTTTTTTCAGCAAAATATGATAGTGATTCAGCTTTTGTATGCGTAATATGTAAGCTCCGGCACTGAAAAAGTTAGAGAGAGGATGCTGAACATGAAGGCTTATACTAAATATCTCTGGTTTAAAACTAACAAGCGGAGAGAATATATCAATATCACCAGTGAAGTTGAAAAAGCGGTACGCGAAAGCGAAGTCATTGAAGGGATGACCCTTGTTTCAGCAATGCACATAACTGCGGGAGTTTATGTAAATGACGATGAGAGCGGCATCATCCTGGACATCGACGAGATGCTTGAGCAATTAGCTCCTTTAGGCAAAAATTATCATCACCACAGGACTGGTGAGGATAATGGAGATGCCCACTTGAAGAGCCTGCTGGTCCACCACCAGGTGATCCTGCCGGTTACAAACGGTAAGCTTGATCTGGGTCCCTGGCAGCAAGTTTACTATGCTGAGTTTGACGGGCAAAGAAAAAAAAGAGTGGTGATTAAAGTAATGGGGGATTAGTCGCTTCCTATGACAGAAATGCTATTAACCAATAAGAAGAATTCCTGCCGGGAGGTTTTACAGGTTGAATAAGCTATACCGTTCTAAAAAAACCAAGATCGTTGCGGGGGTTGCGGGAGGCCTGGCTGAATACTTTGATGTTGACGTCACCCTGGTTCGTCTCCTGTGGGTATTATCTGTATTTGTCGGCGGCGCCGGTATCCCGGCCTATATCATTGCAATAATTATCATCCCGGAAGAAAAGGCTTTCTCATCGGAAAGACCGGACACATCCGCTGAATTTAAAGCAAACAGCATAGAATCCAGAGATAAAACAAGACGTAACGCAGGGCTGCTGCTGATCGGTATTGGTATCTTTTTCCTGGCTTATGAAGTCTTGCCACGGGAAATAATGCGGTTTTCCTGGCCGCTTGTTCTGATTGCCATTGGATTTTATATTCTTTTTCGGGATAGGGGGCGGGTAGAACGGTGAGGGTTGGCCCTTTTCTCGTAGGTCTTGCGTTTATTTTGGCAGGCGTAATAATGTTTTTTCATAACTTTGATCTGGTTCAGTGGGATATCTTAATTCAGCTCAGAAAAATGTGGCCTCTAATTTTTATTATAGTTGGCCTCAGTCTTTTTTGGAGAGGTATAATCCCCCGTTGGGTGGCGGTTTTAATTGCTTTGCTGCTGGCAGGGGGTTTTGCGGCGTTGCTTTTTTCTTATCAGGGACCTTTAAAAAGCCAGATGTACCTGGAGCAGTTGGCGGTCAACAGGTCCGATTATCCCGGTGCTGCGTCGGGGAATATTGATGTTAGATTCGGCGGAGGGTCTCTCTCCCTGGGTTCTTCCACCGACCAGTGGGCGGAAGCTGTGTTTCGGGGGCCAGGCGTAGCAACAGGGGTTGAAAGAAATAATGATGAAATAAAAATCCGGATGAGTCAGGCAGAAAATATCCGGTGGAGTCAAAATAACCAGGAAAGAATGTGGGACATAGATATCTCGCCAGACCTGGCTTGGCTGGTTTCAATTCAGGCCGGCGCCTTCAAGGGAGATCTTGACCTGGGTGACATTCCTCTTAGAAGCCTGGAGCTAAAAATGGGAGCTGCGGATGTGGATATGGTCCTGGGTAACAACGGAATAAACCCAAAAATTAGCATAAATGCAGGAGCATCAAACATAAAGATTAAAATGCAGGGAGATACTGGCATGAGGGTTCGGTTTAACGGCGCCCTTTCCAGTACAAACCTGGATCAGTTAGGTTGGCGCGCTGTAGACAACTACTATATTTCACCAAATTACGAGGAAGCCGGTTCGCGTATTGACCTGTATGTTGATATGGGGCTTGGCAGCTTTAGACTGGACCCAAATTACTTTAACGGTCAATTTGCATCTGACAAGCTTGAGCCTGCCTGCTGATGTCACGTGGATGTTGTTAAATAGACAAGGAGGGAGACAAACTGCAGCCTCGCATTAATTTAGTGTGGATGACTCTGATTGCCGGGGTGGGTATATTGAGCCTGCTGTATATCTGGTTTACCCTTTTCCCTGGTCGGGTGGCTCCTGAAACCTGGCAGTTTTTTACGCTTGAGCAAGTTAACTGGGGGCGGCAGTACAACAGAGTACTGCGGATATTGTTTGTTTCCAGCTTTCTGATCCAGGTCTCCTTTTTGACATGGTTGGTGTTTGGCGGCAGGGCCGTGCAGGTTCTCCACTGGACCCAGCGGGCTGCAGGGGGAAGTTACTGGGGCAGCCTGGTCTTGTTTTTTGTTATCCTGTGGCTTGTGTTGCGTCTAATAGACCTGCCCTTTGATTTCTTGGGAAGCTACTACTGGCAGCACATGTGGGGGTTTTCCACACAGACACTGGGTTTATGGTTGCAGGATTACGTCAAGAGCTCAAGTTTAAATCTGGCCTTGGCCTCTGCCGGTGTAGTCCTGCTGTTCCTGGCCATGGGCCGCTGGCCGGATACCTGGTGGCTGGCAGGCGCTGCTTTTATCTCGGTCTGGTTGTTGATCCAGACTTTGCTCTGGCCGGTTATAATTTCTCCTCTCTTTAACTGTTTTGAACCGGCAAAGGACCCAAAAATTGTTAACATGGTTCAGGAAATGTCCCAAAAGGCCGGTCTGCCGGTTGACCAGGTACTGGTTATGGACGCCAGCCGCCGCACCACAAGGGCTAACGCGTATTTCACCGGATTGGGCCACACCAAGCGCATTGTGCTTTATGATACACTTTTGGAGAAATATTCGTTTCAAGAGGTGAGGGCTGTGGTTGCCCACGAGATGTCCCACTGGAGCCGGGGCCATATTACCAGGGGGTTAGCCCTGGGCATCCTGGGCAACTTCTTCCTATGGGGCACCCTTTTTTTGCTGCTGCGCGCCACCATACCCATGATGTATAGCCGCCCGCCGCACGTATGGGCGGTAGTCCTGCTCTTTTTCATGCTCACTTCCTTTGTAAGCTACCCCCTGCAGAACTATTTTTCACGAAATATGGAGAGGGAAGCCGACCAGGCAGCAGTTATGCTGACCGGTGATGTGCCAGGTGCGGTAAATCTTCAGGTGAACCTGGCTGCAAGAAACCTGTCGGATGTGGCTCCCGCGCCCTTTATACAATGGTTTAGTTACAGCCATCCGCCCGCGCTGACCCGTATCGGGATCATTGAGGCGACCGGGGCAAAATCACCATGAATATAGAACAACTGGCAGCCCTTTTTAGGGTTGCCAGTATAAGTTGGGGACATCCTCACCATTAAGACGGGCTCCAAATAAAGGTGTGTCCCCTGACCGCTGTCTGAGTTTGCTCCACAATGTATCTTGCTACCTTCAAAAACAGCAGCTAAATACGCTATTAACAATCTGTAGCCCCTTAACATTGGCTGCCAGTATTATAACAGCACCCAAATTGAGCGGGGATAAAGCTATTAGTTGTAAAAGATACCGGAACTGTAGCCCTTCCACTTGCTTTCCCGGGCAACAGGAGTACCCTTGCCCCAGAAATTGGACCCGGCTGTTTCGGCGGGCTCACTGTAGGTGTTTACTGAAGGTGAGGATATGGGATTGGAATAAATAATAGGATATAACTCATTATCACCGTCCTCGACACTAATATCACAATAATATTCCATTCCCGGATCTACTCCTGTGAAGTAGAAGCTGTCCCAGTAAGGTTCAATAGTGTACGTCCTGTAAACTCCCCGGTTTGCTGAGTTTAATCGTAACACGAGTTTTTTTTTCTCAGCCAGCGCTGATCTCTGGTTTTGTGAAAGCTCCCAGTAAGCGTATAGTGTTTTGGGCGTTTGCATCATTAAAACAAGGGTATTATCGCCATAATTTGAAGGGAGGGAGACCTTTGCAATCATTGATCCTCACCACCTTCGTTTATCTAACAGGTTAGATAAACAGTATCTTTTGGTCTTAATTTTAAATAAATTTTATTAAGTTTATATTAATAAAAAATTAAACCTTTATAATATTTTCCATTAACTAGGCCCCATATAAAAGAGGAATAATGAAAGAGGATTAGAATTAATTTAAAAAAATAAATCTTTAACTACGTGATAATGATACATTTAGTTAATTGATAAGAAACAATCTTTACATGATGTAGGAGGCAGCATGAAACAGGATTCTTCTCTAAAAAAATACGCAATACTTACTGTCACAATGGCCTCCTTCCTGACGCCCTTCATGGGCAGCGCCATAAACCTTGCCATACCGTCCATAGGCAGGGAATTTAACAGCGGCGCTGTTTACCTGAGCTGGGTGGTCAGCAGCTATCTCCTGGCGACTGCCGCCTTTCTGCTGCCTTTCGGCAGGCTGGCAGATATCGTTGGCAGGAAAAAAATATTTACCTATGGTATTGTCCTGTTCTCGGTATTCTCAATGCTCTGCGGGTTGGCCTGGTCCATCCAGGCGCTGATTGTGTTTAGAATTTTCCAGGGTATTGGTTCAGCCATGATTTTTGGTACCGGTATGGCCATCCTGACCTCGGTTTTTCCACCCCATGAGAGAGGTAAAGTACTGGGGATCAATGTTGCTACTGTTTATACAGGCTTGTCCATGGGACCGGTTTTAGGGGGTGTTATGAACCAGCACCTGGGGTGGGAGTCCATATTTTACTTAAATGCCGCATTAGGACTGGTTATACTCCTGTTGGCCGCAATTAAGCTAAAGGGTGAATGGGCGGGTGCAGCCGGCGAAAGATTTGACGCGACCGGCGCAGTACTCTGTATGGTTGGCCTGGTTGCCTTCATCTATGGGTTTTCATCCATCGCCACTTCTGTCTGGTCAAGGTATATTCTCGCTGTTGGGGTCCTTGTGATTTTAGTCTTTATCAGACACGAAGCCAGGGTTGAGCAGCCAATTTTAAACATGAGATTGTTCAGCAAAAACATTACCTTTGCATTTTCAAACCTTGCCGCGTTGATAAATTACAGCGCTACCTTTGCCGTAGGTTTTTTGATGTCCCTGCAGCTCCAGGTTGTCATGGGTTTTAACTCCCAGACAGCAGGGCTAATTCTCCTTTCACAGCCCATTTTAATGGCTTTGTTATCCCCCTTTGCGGGCGCGCTTTCCGACCGGGTGCAGCCAAGGCTGATCGCTTCCCTGGGGATGAGCTTGAATGCCGTTGGTTTGTTCATATTTGGATTTATTAACATGAATACACCAACATGGTTTATTATGATCAACCTGGCCATACTGGGAACTGGGTTTGCGCTTTTTTCATCACCTAACAGCAACGCTATCATGGGTTCTGTTGAGAAGAGATATTATGGCGTGGCCTCCTCAACCATGGGCACGATGCGGCTAGTCGGTCAGGCGATCAGCCTTGCTATAGCCACTTTGATGATTGACCTATATCTGGGGAGTGCCCAGCTGAGCGCGGAAAATGCAAACCTCATTCTAAAAAGCGTAAGCACTTCATTTTTTGTTTTTTCTGCTGCCTGCTTGGGGGGCGTATTTGCCTCCCTTGCCAGGGGAAGTGTCAAGGCCGTGGAAAAACCTGGTGTATAGTATAATCAACTTGGATTTAAGATGAATTTGGTCCTTAAAAATCTTGATTCGGTTAAGAAATCTTATTGTTAAGGAGGGAATTCAATGGTCCTGGCGGGTCGAAAGAAACGTGAGTTGTACCAGAACATGCTTCTGACCAGGTTGTTTGAGGAAAAGCTGACGGAGCTATGTAAGATTGAGCGAAAGCTCCCCGGATTGAGTTAAAGTGATAATGCTTACTTATGGCTACGGTTACAGTATTTCTACGCCGGTCCAACCACGGAGGACATATGACCGCACCACTCGGCTGTTTCCCGGAACACGTCTTCCAGCAAGTACCTGTAGATGGAACCAGCCAGCGCCTTAATCTCATCCTCCTGGGACAGCTGGCCGCCGGTACGATTTGCATCCCAGTCCGGCACGGCTACTTTTCCCTGAATCTTGCTGCCAACGTTAAAGCAGAAGCTTTCTCCAAATATGGCCTGCGAGTCGTATATTTCTACTAATGATTCAGGCCAGGTCATTTCTTTGTCATCCGCACAGACAATAACAAACACTTTTGGCAGCAGGCTGTTCACCATCTGCCACATAGTAGTTTTATCTGCTTGCTGCCGGCGCCAAACGATCACGTCCGGCCTTTGTTCGTCTAAATTATCAATGTCTGTGACAGTCAGCTTAAAACCAACGTCTTCCCATGCTCCAATCTCTTTACGACTACAGCCGGGAGCGGCAAAAAGAAAGTGCCTCACGGATTCACCCCTAACTTACCATATAATAATTGTCTGCTTACTCCAGGTACTTATTAATACCTTTAAGTCCCTCCAGCGCGCCGCAGGGGAGGGAAATGTGCGGGAAACTGATATTTGGCTCGCGGGGATTAATGCGAACTACTGTGGTATGCCTGCGGCTGCCCATAGATTCGCTCAGCCTGCGTATGGTCGGCACGCCCGTGCCTGCACCCATCTCCACTACAACAATCTGGTCTTCCTGGTGTTGATGCAAAAACTGCCTGAAACTTACCCTCTGGCGGTCTGTGCGGTCGCTAAGCCAGGAAAAGTCACCAAACATGAGGATGTTTGGCCTGGCTGTTACACCGCAGTGGGGACATCTAGGAATGTGCAGCGCCCGCATGGAGGAGTGGTCTATCGGTATATTTTCACTATTCTGCCATATTGCATCACTGCACGGGTTCAGACACTGAAGGTGGTGAATGGACCCGTGCACCTCATAGACCTGCTCTTCTGAAAAACCGGCCTTTTGAAAGTGACCGTCGACATTTGAAGTAGCGATAAAGCAGCTCAGCTTAAACTTCTCAATCCAGCTGAGCAGCAATTGAAAGCCCTGATGGGGTTCGGTCTCCCGGTAAAGGTTGGCCCTGTGCCCGTAAAACCCCCAGCCGAAGGGGGGGTCCATGGCAAAATGAACAGGGTTCGCCGCTTTGACGAAACTCAAGCCTAAGCGCTCATACATGGGATAGGCTTTCCAAAATCCCCTGTCACCCCGAAAATCAGGCAGACCTGAGTCGACTCCCATTCCTGCGCCGGCGGTAATAACCATGGCGGAGGAACTCTTAACGGCAGAAGCTGCTTTTTTGTATTTTTCATACAGGTCCATCTTTTTCTCCTAACGGTCTTTTATACCACCTATTATATCGTAAAAGAAGGGGAAAACGGAGTTTATATTTACCTAAAAACTTGTGTTAAATCACCTCAGCTTAAATTAGAGGATTAGGAAGCGTTAAGGCGAAGGATATTAAGTTAATTTTCATAACGATCGGAGTGATTTGTAATGGTTCGAAAATCAGCGCTTGTGATGCTGGTATTGTTGGTTATAATGTCAACTGTTGGATGCAACGCTAATACAGCTATCAACAAGCAGGCCCAATCAAGCGTACCTGAAAAGATTGTGGTTCAGGCCCCTATGGCGCCTCCTACGGCGCCGCTGTACAAGATGGCGCAGGACGAAGCGCTAAAGGGAACAAAGATTGAGCTCATCATTTATAAATCGGTGGAAGAGGCTACCACACGCGCTGCCAAGGGTGAAGCTGATTTAACCGTGCTGCCCCTGAACGTGGCGGCAAAGCTTTACAACAAGCAGGTGGATATTTCACTGGCGAACGTCAGCACCTGGGGGATACTTTATCTGGTCACCCTGGATGACCAGGTCGGCAACTGGCAGGACCTGAGCGGCAAGGACCTTTATGTGGGAGCGCAGGGCTCTACCCCGGATGTTCTAACTCAGTATTTGCTCGACAGAAGCGGGCTGCGGAAGGATGAGGTAAAGCTGACTTACCTGGGCTCACCAGAAATCGCCCAGCTAATGATCAACGGAATGGCGCGATATGCCGTACTGCCTGAGCCGCAGGTCACACAAGTGTTGTTGAAAAACTCCGAGGCAAGGGTCGCCAGGGATTTCTTCAAAGACTGGCAGAGCTTTGAGGGGGATTCGACCAGTTTGCCCCAGGCCGGAATGGTTGTGCGCAATGAGTTCGCGCGGGCTTATCCGAAAACCCTGGCTGAGTTCCAGAGCTCTTATGCCGCCGCGATGGAATGGACAGTCGCCAATACTGCCGAAGCCGCCCCCCTTGTTGAAGTTAACATGAACATGCCGGCTCAGATTTTTATCAAGAGCATGGAACGCACGCGAATGTTTTTCACAACGGGCTCGCAGGCAAAGAGCGACGTGACAACGTATTTAGCCAGGCTTTTAGATTTTTCTCCGGAGATGGTGGGAGGGAAGCTGCCGGATGAAAAGTTTTTCCTTGCTGACTAGGGGACTGACGCCGCTTCTTGGATTGCTGCTTTTCTTTGTTTGCTGGTTTGCCGCTTCACGCCTGTATAACCCGGTTATTTTGCCTTCACCCGTGGATGTAGTGCAAAGCGCCCTGAACGTGACTGCGGACGGCCAGTTATGGGAACACGGGCGCCAGTCAATCATTCGCGGGCTCACAGGATTCAGCCTGGCTGTTATCGTAGGCGTGCCCCTGGGCCTGCTGATAGGTTTGAATCCAATTGCCGCCAGCCTCCTCAGGCCTATGGTAGTGGCGCTTCAGGTAATTCCGTTAATTTCCTGGCTGCTGCTTGCCATGATCTGGATTGGTTTCAGCAAGGTGCCGGTGTTTGTGGTTTTGGTTACGACCATACCTCTTATTATCATCAACACGATTCAGGGCGTCAGGAGCATTGACAAGCAGTTGCTGCAGATGGCCTGTGTTTTCCATATTGCAAAGCCGAGGATATTCCGTGAAATCTACCTGCCACAAGTGCTTCCATATCTGTTTGCCGGTATTTCCACAGCGCTGGGGACGACCTGGAAAGCACTGGCAATGTCAGAATTCTTGAGTGTCCACCAGGGAATTGGAGCCAGGATGGCAGTAGCGAGAATAAATCTAGAAACGGCGGAGTTATTTGCCTGGACCCTTATTCTGATTGTGCTGGGATTGCTGACAGACCGGCTTTTACCCTGCCTGGTCACCCGCAAAATGAGCCACTGGATGTGATTTGTAATTTGATTAAGTTTGAACATGTCAACAAAACCCTTGGTCAGACCAGGGTGCTGAATAACTTTAACATGACCGCCGACGTGGGTAAAATACTCTGCATTATCGGCCCTTCAGGCTGTGGTAAAACAACAATACTGCAGCTTCTGGCAGGGCTGGAGCAGGCTGATTCCGGTAAAATCACCGGGACGGAAGCTATGAGGGCAAGCTATGTTTTCCAGGAGCCCCGTCTTTTGCACTGGAAAACAGTGGCACAAAATATTGACTTTGTTTTAAATGATGTTGTCGCTTTGGAACAAAGGCAGGAGTTGGTCAGCGAATACCTGAACCTGATGGGACTTCATGACTACAGGAACAGTTACCCCAAGTCCCTGAGCGGGGGTATGAAGCAACGCCTCGCCCTTTGCAGAGCTTTTGCCTATCCACACGACCTGCTGCTGCTGGATGAGCCTTTTAAGTCTTTGGATACGCCGCTAAGGTTGGGACTGGTGCGCCAGCTTTCGAGAATGTGGCAGTCAGCGCCGCGAACGATTGTGCTGGTCACTCATAACATCATGGATGCCCTGCTGCTGGGGCACCGGATCCTGGTACTTTCCGCCAGGCCGACTGTAATTCTGAAAGAAGTGCTGATGGAACTGCCTCTGGCGCAAAGGAATGTAGCACAAGAGCCGCTGCCTTCCAATCACGCGCAAATGCTGGCCTTGCTGGAGGCGGAGAACACCAGGGCCTTTCCCAGCCTTGATAACTCAGGCCGGTTCTTATAATTTAACATATTTTAGGTAGAAAATATCCGTAAGGAGATTACTGAAGGTGAATATAAAAAATGTCGCCAAGTTCCATATTCATAACACCAATGGGTTTTCTTTATTTATTCTCCTTCAGGAACCTGGCCCAATCACCGTCCACTATGACCTTGGCGTTTTCCTTAAGCCACTTCGCCTTCTCGGGCGGCCACATGTACATGTGAGCCTTGACTGTTTTTCCCGTTTCCAGGATTTCGACGTCCCTGATTTCACGGATTAACAGGTTTTGGCTTTCTACACCGGTATACTTTTCAATCTCATCGATTTCCGGAAGTATTACAGAAAGTTCTCTGCTTTCATAGAGTACCCCTTTTACTATTCCCTCACCATCCAGGACAACGGGATACCCGTCTTCCGGCAGGTAGTACATGACCGCGTTGACCTTGGCCTCATAGATTTTTGGCTTATGGTGTTCGATAAAACACTTGTAGTTTTTCAGGCCGGGAAGCAGCGTTCCATAAACAAACAGGTTGTGTAGATACATAATGCACCAACTTTCTATAGCTAGTCATAAAAAAATTCAGATATATTTATTTTCTTTGTAAGTTTATTTTCACCTTTTTTTGTCTGTCTAATTTTTGAAAAAACTCTATGTTCAAGATGTGGTGTATGACGCCAGGGCAAGCCGCAGGGACCCTGCTCGCTACAGTTTTGCCCACGGTGGAAAGGACGGCCACCCCTTTCCCGTGAATAAAGATGATTATGACCGCTCCATTGCGCTTCTGGAGAATGCTATTCGCCGGGCTAAAACAGGGGACAGGGATAACATGGAGGCGCTAAAAAAATTGTCCTCGATCAGCTCAGCATGCAGGGATGTTAGGGATGTGATAGATATAAAAAAATAAGTTAATATTAATACAAATATAATAATTTTTTAAGTTATTTTTAGTATTATTAAACAAAAAAATGGAGGGGTGTACATGAGCACAGAAAAAAACCTAAAAGAATCTATAGCTGGTGAATCGCAGGCCAATCGTAAATATGCGGCGTTTGCGAAAAAGGCCGAAGCAGAAGGCTATCCTACCGTAGCAAAATTATTCAGGGCAGCTTCCGAAGCAGAAGCCATCCACGCATATGACCAGTTAAGGGCACTGGGTGCTATAAAATCAACTACCGAGAATTTAAAAGCTGCTATTGAGGGTGAAACTTATGAATTTACCACAATGTACCCCGGGTTTATTAAAACTGCCGAAGAAGAAGGCGCGAAACAGGCAAAAAGGGCGTTTGTTTATGCCAACGAGGCTGAAAAAGTTCACGCTGGCTTGTATCAAAAAGCGTTGGAAATACTGGACAGCAAACCCGAGGCTGAATATTATCTTTGCACAGTATGCGGCAACATTGTAGAAAATGAAATTCCTGACAAGTGTGTGATCTGCAATGCTCCCGCGAAAGCCTTTAAAAAAGTGGAGTAATGCCTGTTATTGCAGAATAAAAATAAAAACACGTAATATGTTCACCGGCAGCATCTGCATTTGTGGTTCTGCCGGTGGTTTTTTTAAATATTGGCAGGAAAATTATAACACTTGTTGAAAGTTAGTTATATGAGTTTTTTTCACATATAGGGAATGTAATTATATAAGTATTTTGGGCGGGGTATGCAGCATGAGAGATGAAGATAAAACTAATGAGCAGTTAATAAAGGAACTGGCGGCTTTACGGCTTCAGAACAACAAAATGCTTGATATGGCAGAAAATAGGGAGAAACACTACCTATCCATTGCACAATCCGCTAGAAATGCTATCATTTCAGCGGACATTAATAGGACTATTACTTTTTTTAACGGTGCGGCAGAAAACTACTTTGGGTACTCAGCGGAGGAAGTAGTTGGCAGGCCGCTCACTACGATCATGCCGGAGCGATTCCATAAAGAACACCTTTACGGCTTAAGACGTCTGTCTGAGACTGGTAAAGCTAACATGATTGGAAAAACGGTCGAGCTCGCCGGGCTAAAAAAGGACGGCGGCGAATTCCCTGTTGAGATGTATATCTCAATGTGGAAAGCGGGGGAACATACTTTCTTCACCGGAAATATTCGCGACATCACGGAACGTAAGCGGGCGGAAGAGGAGCTACAGGAACGCTCCCTATTCCAGCAGAGATTAATTGACACCATTCCAAATCCAATATACTACAAAGATACTAATGGTTTATATCAGGGCTGTAACAAAGCTTTCGAGGAATATACCGGCCTGACAATAAATCAGATAGTCGGAAAGTCAACTTTTGATATATTCCCCAAAGACCTTGCTGACGAATATAACGAAAAGGATAAAGCTCTATTCCATGAAAAGGGTGTGCAAGTCTACGAATCTACCGTTGTATATCAAGATGGCACAAGGCGCAATGTTATCTTTAATAAGGCTGTTTATTTAAATATCAACGATGTCGTGGCAGGGTTAGTAGGAGTGATCGTTGATATTACCGAGCAGGTACAAATGAGCAGGGAGAAGCAGCGCCTTCTGCAGCAGGCTGCGAGAGCCCAGA
Source organism: Pelotomaculum sp. UBA3103 (assembly GCA_002365855.1). Taxonomy (GTDB): domain Bacteria; phylum Bacillota; class Desulfotomaculia; order Desulfotomaculales; family Pelotomaculaceae; genus UBA3103. The sequence continues at coordinate 15,942 of DFAP01000137.1, forward strand.
GACTGGCCTCCCTGAGTACCATTTCCGCAGGGATTGCCCATGAGATTAATCAACCCCTGAACACTCTGAAAGTAATCGTGGACGGCATGCTATACTGGCACAAGAGGGGACGCTTGCTGGACCAGGAAAAAATTGTTGAAAACCTTCGCAAGATCTCCACTCAGGCAGATCGTGTGGATGAAATTATTAAACACATGCGCTCCCTGGTTGGCAGCGATAAAACTACCGGTCTGGAGGCCTGTAATTTAAACAGCGCGGTAAGTGGAGCTCTCAGCATACTGGGCCGCCAGCTGACATCTCACAAAATAACAGTTAAGAAAGCCCTTGCCAGGGATTTGCCCAGGGTTCTGGGTAATACCAACAGGCTTGAAGAAGTAGTAATAAACCTGCTCGTAAATGGGATGCAGGCGCTGGATAAAGTCGATAGCGGAGAAAAAGAAATTACCTGTTCAACCCGCCGGGCCGGTGAAAAAGTTGTCCTGGAAATCAGCGATAATGCTACCGGGGTCAGCGAAGAGATCAAGGACCTCATTTTTGACCCGTTTTATACAACAAAAGATACAGGTGTCGGGATGGGGCTGGGACTATCCATTGTGCAAAACGTTTTATCCAGTTTTAGCGGTCAGATTGAAGTGTTTAACAACTCCGCAGGCGGCGCAACCTTCAGGGTGGAATTGCCTGCCATAGAAAACAGGGCTCTTTAGGGGGTGCATGCAGCTGAATATTTTACTGGCCGATGATGATCAGAGCAGTCGCTTTCAGGTTGGTGAGTTTTTGCGTGAGCTTGGTCACAGTGTGGTCGAGTGTGAAAACGGGTATGAGAGTCTGAAAACTTTTCAGACAGGTCAATTCCACATGGTTCTTACCGATATTAAAATGCCAAAGATGACAGGGCTGGAGTTGCTTCGAAAGCTTAAATCAATGTCTGACGGGCAGGACTTTGATATCGTTTTGTTTACCGGTCACGGCGATATGGGTTCCGCTATTGAAGCGTTGAGGTTAGGAGCTTACGATTACCTGCTAAAACCAATTAATGTTGAAGAGCTGGCGGCTATCACCGAGCGTATAGCTGAACGGCAGGCGCTGCGCAGGGAAAATAAAATACTCAATGATAAATTTGAAATTGTAGTCCAGGCTGCCACAAAAGAAACCAGGCAGGAGCTGTCGCGCCTGAAGGCGGCTTACTTGAAGTCTGTCGGTTTGGGCAGCATGTGCATATATTCCGAGTCTATGAAAAATGTTTTCCAGTATGCGCGGAAACTGCATGGAGACCCTGCGGTGCCAGTTTTGATAGAGGGTGAAACAGGAACCGGAAAGGAAGTCATTGCCAGGTATATACATTACGGTGATGGCGCCGCGACCGGCCCATTTGTCGACATTAACTGCGCTGCCTTATCACCGAGCATTTTTGAGAGTGAATTATTCGGCTATGAGGCGGGTGCTTTTACAGGGGGCCTGCCTAAAGGGCAAAAAGGTAAAATTGATATGGCAGAGGGCGGAACCCTTTTTCTCGATGAAATCGGAGAGATTCCCGTTGACCTGCAGGCGAAACTGCTCAGGTTAATTCAGGAAAAAGAGTTTTATCGGGTTGGAGGTTTAAATAAAATAAAAACCGGCGTTAGAGTAATCTGTGCTACCAATGTTAAAGTCGAAGAGAAAATAGAACTGGGCGCTTTTCGGCAGGACCTGTATTACCGTTTGAGTGTCGGGCGCATTTTTATTCCCCCTCTGAGGGAAAGAAAAGAAGACATCATTCCTCTGGCAAAGCAGTTTTTGTCCGACCTGGCCACCGAGAAGGGAAAGCGTTTCTCCAGAATCAGCAATGGAGCCGCAGACGTTTTGCTATCGCACCACTGGCCCGGCAACGTAAGAGAATTAAAAAACGCTATAGAGTGGGCACTTTTGATGTGGGACGACACAGAGCTAAAACCTGGTCACCTGGGTATATTACAAAAAAATAAAAATAGTTCAATACCCCCTGAAACTAACGGCGCCGGAGTTATAGACCACCGTAATTTTATCCTCCCGCCTGGCGGGTTGCCCATTGAAGAATATAACAGAAACATAGTATTAAAAGCGCTTCAGCTCAAAAACGGGAACAAAACAGAAACTGCCAGGTATCTTGGGATTTCCCGGCGGGCGTTATACAGCAGGCTTGATCACCCGGATAAGTAAGTTTTAATAGCCAGGGGAAATGTGCCAAAATGTTCAAATGAACTGTATAGTGTACTGATAAGTATAAGAGGAACAATAAGTTCCTTTTTTTTTGGTCTTTTTTTCTTTAGGTACCTTTTATCACGTAGATAGTAAATTTTATGTTTAAGCATGGCGTCTTCTTTCGGGCTGATTATTATACATCAAGACCTGCCAGGTGGTATGTTTTTTGCTTGCTGTTAAATTTTAGTATGGCATTGTTGAAAGATGGTCTTTAATCTGTCAAAAAGGTAGTGGTTTAATTGGCCAGACGGGTTATGGTTGTTGATGACAGTTTTTTCGCCCGAAAGATATTGAAGGATATATTAAACAAAAACGGTTACGAAGTTATTGGTGAGGCTGAAAATGGTCAGGTTGCCATATCAAAGTACAGCGAACTGAATCCTGATCTGGTTACAATGGACATGACTATGCCGGAGGTAGATGGTATGGCTGCTCTCAAGTCAATCCTCGCCATCGACCAAGATGCCAGGATCATCATGATCAGCGCCATGGGACAGCGTACAATTGTGTCCGAAGCATTAGTCGCCGGCGCCAAGTGCTTTGTGGTTAAACCCTACAACAGCGAAACCGTTATAAATGCTGTGGAGCGTGCTCTATCCGGAGCGTTGAAGAGATAAGCTTTTCAAGCTCCAATATTAATTAGTTGAACTATTTTCG
>DFAP01000123.1 GCA_002365855.1 Pelotomaculum sp. UBA3103
TTAAGAGTTAACAGACTACTAGATAAGATTGTATTAAGATAAAATTGTACCAAATACGGACTTTATTCTTTGGAAAGATAAAAGAAGAGAGGAGTGAATAAAAATGTTAAAGCTTTCTGAACAGCAGGAATTACTGAGGAAAGTAGTAAGGGAGTTCGTTGACAATGAAATAGCACCTATAGCACAGAAAATTGACGAGGAAGACACCTGCCCTGTTGAGCTGTTCGAAAAAATGGCCCAGCTTGGATTCAATGGTGTTTTCGTGCCTGCAGAATACGGCGGAGCAGGTCTGGGTTACACTGAAATGGCTATTATCATTGAGGAGACTGGCCGGTATTCCGCAGGTTTTGCCATGGGGCTGGTTGCCCATTACATGGGTGTTTACGCAATCATGACCTGGGGAAGCGATGAGCAAAAGCAGAAATACCTGCCCATGCTCTGCTCTGGTTCCTTCGGGGGCCTGTCAGTCACCGAACCGGGCGGAGGCTCGGACTTTGCAGGACAAAAATCAACCGGCCAACTGGTTGACAGAGACTGGGTTCTAAACGGCCGCAAATGTTTCATCACCAACTCACATTGCATGGGTGTCAACGTGCTCACGGCTCGCACCGGAGAAGACGATAAGGGCCGCCCTCAAATTTCAGCTTTCATAATTGAAGGCGACGCTCCGGGCCACAATCCGGGCCGCAAGGAAAAAAAGGCTGGCTTAAGAGGTTCCTATACCGGAGAAATCATTCTTGATAACGTTCGTTTGGGGCCGGGCAATTTACTTGGCAAGCCGGGTGAAGGAGCTAAAATCGCTCTCGGCACTTTAGGCGAGATGGGCCGGGGCGGGACAGCTGCGGCTGCCCTGGGAATTCTGCGGGGATGCCTGGAAGAATCGGTAAAATACGCCAGGGAGCGGATTATTTACGGGAAGCCCCTATCGAGGCTGACAAACATACAGTTCATCATTGCCCAAAACCGCACTGAGTACGAGGCCGGCCGTCTTCTTACCTACAATGCTGTTGGCCTGAAGGACGCTGTTAAACCGTGTGCTTCCGAAATATCGATGGCCAAGTTCTTTGCCGCTGAGGCAGCCGTCAACGCGGCAAAGCGTACTATAGACCTTATGGGCGCTTACGGAGTTATTACGGACTACCCTGTCAGCCGCTACCTGAGGGATGCGGTGTCGACCATTCCCGCCTGTGGAACGTCACATATTATGCAAATTATCATAGCGGGCGGAGAGTTAAGAAAGTAATTTCCGGCAGAAACGGTAGTTATCCATGTTGACAGTGGAGGAAAGTAATGAAGATAGCTGTCTGTATTAAACCGGTTCCTGACCCCAAACACTATGATAAGATAACCATTAATTCTGAAACAAAACTGTTAGAGCGCCAGGGTATTCCGATGATAATAAACCCGGTTGACAAAAACGCCATTGAGGCTGCCCTTCAATTAAAGGAACAGCTTAGCGGAAAAGTTGTACTGGTCAGCATGGCCCCGCCGGACGCCAGGGAGACACTTAAAGGAGGTCTTGCCATGGGAGCTGATGAAGCCTACCTTCTAAGTGATCGCGCCTTTATCGGGTCTGATACACTTGCAACGGCAAGGGTCCTCGCGGCCGGTTTGAAAAAGATTGGAGAGTTTGACCTGATCCTGACCGGATCTGGAAGCGCCGACAGCGGTACCAACCATATCCCCTCCCAGTTGGGAGAGTTAATGAGGTTTCCCCACCTGAACAGTCTTATTGAACTGAACCTGGAAATATCCACCTTGAAAATGAAAACTAAAATTGAGAACGGGCACCTTGAATACGAGGGCAGTCTTCCAATGGTAGTGGGTGTTGCGAGGGAGATAAACAACCCTCGCTACACTTCATTGATGGGAGTTGTCATGGCCCAGAATAAGCCGTTTATAACCTGGGGTTTGAGCGATCTGGGGCTTGACTCTGCAAACACCGGTTTGGCCGGATCTCCAACTCAGCCCGGCGACCTGCATTTACCCCGGCACGGACGGAAAGCTGAGATGCTTGCGGGTGAACCTGAGGATATTGCCGGAAAAATCGTAGCAATCCTGCGTACTGCAGGCGTGCTTGCCTAGGAAGGGGGAATAAGCTTGCGAAAACAGCTCGGTGCGGTTTGGGTAATAGCAGAACAAACCGGGGGCAGACTTGCTGAAGTTTCCCTCGAACTTTTGGGAAAAGCACGGGAACTTGCAGCGCTCGGAGGCGGTTCACACACCTCTGCTGTGCTCATGGGAAGCGAAATTAGGCATTTGTCTGAAGAACTTATCGCCTGCGGTGCGGACCAGGTTATTTTGATTGACGACCAGCGGCTGGAACTTTATCAAAATGATACTTACGCTCTTGTTCTCGAAGCTCTGATTAACAAACACCAGCCTGAAATAGTTCTATGCAGCGCCTCATACTGTGGTAGCGAACTTTCTGCGACAGTAGCGGCCAAGCTGGAAACGGGGCTTGCGGCGCACTGCGTTGACCTGCATATTAATAACCGGGGAGAATTCGTTCAAGTGGTCCCCGCTTTCGGCGGGATGGTCCTCGGTGACATATTATGCCCTAAATCACGTCCACAGATGGCCAGCGTCAAACCCGGCATGTTTCAAAAACCGGACAGAGACACTACCCGCACCGGTAAACTGATCAAAGAAACTGTAGCTGTACTGGAAGGTTACAAATCACCATTAAAAGCTGTTCGCGTTGTTCAGGGGCAGCCGTCAGGACTACCGCTGGAAGAAGCCGAAACAGTAGTGGCCGGTGGTTGGGGAGTGGGCGCGGACGCCTGGTGTTATCTTGAGCAGATGGCAGAGGCATTGGAAGGCGCGGTTGGCTGTAACAGGCCTGCTCTTGATGAAGGGTGGGCCAAAGGTGAACACGCGATGATTGGAACAAGCGGAAAAACCATACGGCCGCAGGTTTACATCGGGTTTGGCGTCTCCGGTTCCGCCCACCACGTTGTCGGGATGAAAGACAGCGGGGTGGTCATCAACATTAACAAAGATCCACAGGCGCCCGTCTTCCAGGTGTCGGATTACGGGGTGGTTGCAGACGTTAAGAAATTCCTTCCTGTACTGCTGGAAAAGATCAGAGAACAGAGAGGAAAGTAAACAAGCTCAATATTTATGCTATTTTATATTTAAACCACCTGACATTTTTCACAACAATAGATACTGCCGCCCATATAGCTTTCCTTTTTGATAAACCAACCGCAGACGGGGCATGGATAGCCGGCTTTGTTTTTACTCATCCTGGTTTCATAGCCGCCTTTATGCCCAAACAAGTCTTTTTCGGTATCTCTACCGCCATGTTCGGTCATATCTTTTAGCACCGTTTTTATAGAACGAAACATCAGTCCCTTGCTCTCACCGGATAATGTATTGATCTTGCGTTTCGGATGTATTCCAGCATGCCACAATATGTCCTGCAATACTCCGTTGCCAAGCCCCGGTATGCGCTGCTCGGTAGCCAAAAAAGCTTTTGCGCTTAATTTCTGCACATCCTGTGGGGATATCAATTGGCTGAAATACTCTTCACTAAAATCGTCAGTAAACGGTGACGGTTTTTCTTTTGCAGCTTTATAATATTGATTATCAAACTCGCCGGCAAGAAAGCACCACAGTCCGCCGTACATCTGAACAGTCGCACTAATTGCAGAACCGTCAT
>DFAP01000033.1:0-2991 GCA_002365855.1 Pelotomaculum sp. UBA3103
AAATAAGGACATTTGTCCTCCCAAAACGGGGTTAGACAAACCCCTCGAATTCCTGTAAGCTATAAATAGCACACGGGAGAAAACAAAACCAGAGGAGGACAAAAAATGGAAAACGCAATCCAGGAGCGCATTCAGGCAAAAACGAGGGACAGCCAACTGTTCGAAATACTTGTAAACCAGTTCGAATTTTCTCCCAAGACAGCAGAAGCGACCATCAATACGGTGAAAGAGATATACGAACTCAACCGGTTCGACCCGGACAGGACGTACGATCCCGGCAAGGTTATCCGGCAGGTTGTTTCCGTAAAAGCAAAACACGGCCCCCGGCTCTGCGAACTTCCCAAAGTCACCGTGACACTCACCGTGGACGCCGGCGCAGAAGATAAAGAGGTCTTCCGCAAACATGGCATGCACGGCCTGCGGGAAGTCCAGATTTGCCGCATGACGGAAGAAGCATTAGAGCAAGGTGGCGTGCTCACCCAAGAAGACCTGGCCGACATCCTCCAGGTAGACGTCCGGACCGTCCGGCGCGCAATAAGACAGCTACAAGAGCGTGGCGTTAAGGTACAGACCCGCGGTATTTACCACGACATTGGTCCGAGCATCTCACACAAGTCATGGATAGTAGGCCTTTATCTGGAATACAAGACGCATTCAGAAATCGCCCGTATTACAAAGCACTCCATAACATCCATCAAACGTTATATCATAGACTTTGCCCGCGTCGTCATGTGCCTCAGAAAAGGCTTGAACACGGTTGAAACCGCCCACATAGCAGGCATATCAGAGCGCCTGACCAGAGAATATACCGAGCTTTACCTTCGCTACAACACCCCCGCACATGCCGAGAGATTGGAAGACCTAATCGTCAAACCAAGTCTGGACATTATAAACGAAGAGCAAAAAGGGGGCCTGGCGGTTTCATGAAAATGGTTGATAATAAAGAAAATGCCATTAAAAAGCGCACATTCAGGAGTGCCCTGATTGAAATGCTCGAGCGCGAATACAAACTCATCGGCAGCCACAAGGTGATCGAGCTCGTCGCTGACGACATCTGCCAGCTGAGGGACGAATTTTACCCCAGAAGCGGTCAAGAAGCTTACGGAAATTTAACCTGGGTCACCACCTCCAGTGAGAACAAAAAGCCAAAACTGGGCCAGCGGGTGGAAGATTACAAAAACACCCGCATCACACTACCACTCATAAACGAAGAAGATATTGAGATGCAAAAGAACCTGTCCAGCACAGAGCGGGACAAAGCAAAGATCGTCAGGCTGATAAACTCAGCCTACGAACAGGGGGGTCTCCTGACCATAGAAGAACTGGCGCTGATGGTAAACAGGACGCCTATGTCCGTATCCAAGCGGATTAGAGAATACCAGGAAGAACAGCAAGTTGTGCTGCCGATCAAGGGTAATAAGCTGGACATGGGTCCCGGAATTACCCACAAGAAGATAATCCTTGAGCTGTACGAAAAGAAAACAGCCCCACCGGATATTGCCCGCCAGGTCAACCACAGCCAGGAAGCCGTGGACAGGTACATCAAGGACTATGAGCGAGTAAAATTCCTAGTGCGCCGGGGACTGGACGTTTCCGAAATCAGTCATCTTACCGGCCGCGGCAAAAAAGTGATCCAACAACATATAAAGATACTCAGGCGCCATCATCCCGAACTTTTTGAAACCGGACACACACTGGACAAAAGTCCTGATATCGGCGCCGGGGGTTCCCCAAAAACCTAATAAAGACGAGGTTTTTTAACCGGACAAATGTCCTCATGGTTGTATTCCTAAAAAACGTATAAAATTAGGAGTATGTGTTGGCGGCCTGAGGCCACGCCGCCCGGTATTGGCGTGATTCCAGTCGCCCTACGGGCTCCTTCCATCCCTCCAACACCGGGCGTAAACTTAAAAAATCCGTGATGGCTTAAATTGAATCGGCGAAAGGAGGAGTGCCGAAAAATCAAGAAAAACTGAGAAGGCTTGAGCTTTTTAACCGGACAAATGTCCTAAATGTAATACTAATATTGATTCCACTGCAAAAACAAAAGAATAACGCTTATTTAACCCCTGAAAATTCCAAGTGAAAACCAATTTAAGGAAATATTTAGGGCTGGCAACCAATTTTAGGGCAATTGCTGGCACACAATGAGTGCAACTTATCCAACCATCCCTGCTTCTGGCCCATTTCAGCTAAAAACAGGCACAGCTATCCTGCCTGGCAAAACATCAGAGGTCTTCCGCCCGTACCCTCCTCGCAGATACTTAATAACCCGCTTGATGTTTTGTGCTGTCACTTTCAACCCACACACTACCGTAGTTTTGGCTTTCCCGCGGACATTCAGTTTATCAAGCCCTGTCCGCTTCAGGGCGGAATTGCTTCCTTCGATTCCTGCTCGCTTGCTGGTGTTTTCTTTCCTGTTTGCTTTCATTTTATCGCGTTCATGGCTTACATTCACTGCCTTGAGGCTGATGCGGACAACACAATCTTTAACTTGCTTTTTACTGTAGCATTGATTGCTAAACTCACAGTTGGCACAAGCTTCATGGGGGAAATGGGCGGATGTCTGTCCCCTGCTTACTCCGGCATGGGTGGGGATGTATCCTCCGGGACACTTATTTATCACATTGGTCGTTTCATCTATGTCAAATTCGGTTACAGGGAGCTTCTTTTTTGGCTCTGTTCCGCTCATGTTGGTAAGGTGGATCTCTATTCCATTTTCTTTGGCCGTTTGATGCACATCCTCGGAGTGAAAGCCTCCATCTACATACATATCGGTACAGCCGGTATTTTCCTTGATGTTATTCAATCGATTCTGCAGAATTTCTACATCACTGGTGATGTTCGGTTCAACCGCATAATCAGTGATGAGTTGAAAGGGATTATTCTTGTCGCAGGTTTCGGATATTTCCAGCACATAACCGCTTTGGCTCACATTCCCTTTCCTGCGAAAGGTGGCATCTTCATCATACGCTGACTGGAGGGATGCTG
>DFAP01000033.1:3232-4215 GCA_002365855.1 Pelotomaculum sp. UBA3103
TGTAGACTGTTCGGCAAGAAAGCGCCTGACAATCCTCATTTCATCCGAATCTTTATTTTGTGATTCCAGTATGGAAAGCGCTTCCTTGCAGAGGTTTAACAGCAGCGTCAGCTTGGTGTCTCCTTCCTGTGCTTTGGCACGGTAGAGAACATCGGTTTTAAAATCCGGCTCAAGAGCTTTGGCAAGGGCGTCTGTGCGGTCATCCTCCGGTATTGCTTTGACAGCTTTTATCAGAACATCATATGCCAGAGACATCCGGCCAGCCTTTTTGATATTGCTCATAAAAAGCGTAGTGTCCGTCCTCTGCTCATCTAGCGATATTCCATTCTTTTGTGAGAAATCCTGAAGCAGGTTGATAAACTGGCCGAATAAAAGGTCGTCTTTGCCGGGATTCTCCAGGCAATATTGATAGACTCTTTCTCTGAAATAGTAGAGGGTTCTTTCAGCAAGGTTCATTTCACCGAGTGTTCTGATACCGACGGCATAGTTAACAAGGTAATCGAAGTAGAAAGCATCCAGAAGCTCTACGTCGCTGCAGTTTTTCATGTGCTTGATGTACTCCAGTGACAACAGTATGTTTACAGGAAAATTGGGCTTGCCAGTAGTGCTATACAAAACGGCAAAAGGTTCTTCGTCTATGTTGCAGAAGACGTGTTCATAGAAGATGGGAGCCCAAGATTTATCAAGCTTTTCACGGATTCTCTTATTCATCCATTGGGTGCTGTCTGAAAGGGTTTGCTGTTTGTGATTGTCATTTGGTCTAAACAATTATACTCCCACCTTTTTATGCTATTTTTGTTCATATTTTCTATGTCCATTATAGCATAAAAAGGCTTAAAAACCCAGTGTTTTCAGCGGTTTCATGGGGTTTTCATGGTGCGATTTGCTAGGTTTATACAGGAGTTTTTGCAGTGGAATCAATGTTCGCTCCTATCTTCTTCTGTTGCTGCTGGAGAAACTTGTTCACTTTTCCCCTGTACTCC
>DFAP01000119.1 GCA_002365855.1 Pelotomaculum sp. UBA3103
TTTTTGACAACTAACTCCCGCTGGAAAGAAGTAAAATATCCCAACCGTCACGGCCTGTTGCTTGCAGGCCTTCTCTTAACGAAACCATCAGCAGAGACAGCTGTTGTGGTATGTCATGGGTTTACAGGCAGTAAAGAGGGCGGCGGAAAAGCAGTTGAAATGGCGGAACAACTTGAGCTGCTCGGCTACGCAACCCTCCTTTTTGACTTCAGCGGCTGTGGCGACAGTGAGGGCGATTTCGCCGACATCAGCCTTACCAAGCACATAGCTGATATCTCCAGCTCTGTGGACTTCTGTCTGCGGCTGGGTTTTTATAGAATAGTTACGGTCGGCAGGAGCTTTGGGGGTACCGCTGCCCTGTGTCACGCTGCTTCCGACCCGAGAGTGTCGGGTATCAGCTGCTGGGCCGCGCCGTCAGACCCTGCCGGTTTGTTTTCTGTTTTTCTAAACGGCCGGCAGGGGACTGTAGACAACCTTGTCCCGCTTTCCGGAGAAAGAGGAACAGTTTATGTAAAAAATGATTTTTTTACGGACCTTAAACAGTATGACGTCACAAAAAGCGCTTCGAGTATATCGCCCAGGCCGCTGCTGGTCCTGCACGGAAGCAATGATTCCGTGGTCCAGCCGGAAAACGCCCGGGCTATTTATAAAGAAGCTGGAGTCCCAAAAGAACTGTGTATTATTAACGGCTCCGACCACCAATTCAGCGGGCATTATCAACTGGCCTGGGAAGCAGTTTTTAAATGGCTGGCAGAACATTTTCCAAATCATTAGCATTTGCGTAAATATATTTCTTTGAAACGTGCAGGTAATTTCTGCACGTTTTGTTTATATCAGGCAAACCTATTTTAATAACAAACTGTTTCACAATTCGTATAGTCCCCATAAAATGTAACATATACCAACTTTGGAGGGCATCATCATGGACTTTAACAAACTTGTTGCCAAGATTGAACAAGCCTACCGAGAAGAGCGGATCGCGGCAGCTTTTTACAGCGAACTATTGGCACAGGCCCCGGACTATGACAGCACCCAGGCCCTGCTGGAAACACGTCACGATGAACTTAAACACGCGTCATCCATAGCCAATATACTATATGATTTAACAGGGAGGGAACCTGCAGATACGCCTGTGGTTATTCCGGAGTACAGCACATTTGAGGAAGGTATGTCAATAGCGCTGCAAGGCGAAAAGGATATTATCGAATTTTATGATGAAATTATCAACATGACCAGCATAGAGATTGTAAAGGCGCTGTTCACAGAAATGAAGCAGATTGAGACAGTACATTACGTAAAATTCCTGGCTTTACTACGTTTTAATAAGTATTAACCGCCATCGGAACTGGACTTTATGAAATTAAGGCAGTACTGATGAAAACAGACCGGCTCCCGCTTCTTGCGGCGGGATCCGGTCTGTTTTAGGCAATAAATGATTTTAGTTATTACTATCTAACGATCATGGCTACATAACCGACAATCAGTAGAGCCACGATATTGACGACCTTAATCATCGGGTTAATTGCAGGGCCGGCAGTGTCTTTGCACGGATCACCTACAGTGTCACCGGTAACTGCCGCCGCGTGGGCAGGTGTTCCCTTACCCCCATGGTGGCCTTCCTCAATATACTTTTTAGCGTTATCCCAAGCGCCTCCTCCGGTCGTAAGCATTACCGCCAGGAAGAGTCCGGTGATAATCACACCCATTAACATACCGCCCAGCGCCTTGGGTCCCAGAAGGAAGCCAACCAGAATAGGGGCTATTACCGGAATCAGTCCGGGAACCATCATTTCTTTAATTGCCCTTTTCGTCACGATATCAACACAGCGCCCGTATTCCGGCCTGGCCTTGCCTTCCATCAATCCGGGAATTTCCTTGAACTGACGCCGAACCTCGTTGACCACTTCACTTGCTGTCCGTCCGACGGCGCCCATGGCCAGAGAAGAAAAGATAAATGGAAGCGCGGCTCCGACCAGCAGGCCTGCCAGGACCCAGGGGTCCTCAATCATAAAGCTGATTTTTTCTAGTATGCCTGCGTCAGCACGTACTCGCATTACATCGTGAGTGTAGGCTGCAAACAGAACTATGGCAGCAAGTCCGGCTGAACCTATGGCGTAGCCCTTGGTCACAGCTTTGGTGGTATTGCCTACTGCGTCAAGTGGATCGGTAATGTTTCTGATTTCAGGCGGCAGTTCTGCCATTTCAGCTATACCACCGGCGTTGTCCGTGATTGGCCCGTAGGAATCAATAGCTACGATAATACCGGTCATAGATAACATCGCCATGGAGGCAATCGCAATACCGTAAATATCGCCAATCAGATAAGATGCCAGGATGCCACCGACAATAATCAGGGCAGGTGATATACTGGCTTCCATAGCTACAGCAAGGCCGCTGATGAGATTAGTCGCGTGGCCGGATTCCGACGCTTTTGCTATGGTTTTAACCGGCCTGTACTTCGTGGAGGTGTAGTAATCGGTAACGTACACAATGGCCATAGTTACTACTACACCAACCACCGCCGCGTAAAAATACTGTGCAGAACCAAAAATATAGGTAGTCACCGGGTAAAAGCCAATCAGTGAAATGACAGCCGATGCAGCCAGACCCTTATAAAGAGCTGTAATTATCCCCTCGCCCTGACTCAGGCGGACAAAAAAGCTGCCTAAAAGCGTAGCAATGATGGCAATGGCTCCGAGGAGCAGAGGGTAAACAACATACTGTTCCTGTCCTGGAAATAACAGCTGTCCCAGCAGCATAGCCCCGATTGCCGTAATAGCGTAAGTTTCAAAAAGGTCGGCAGCCATTCCGGCACAGTCACCTACATTATCACCCACGTTATCGGCTATAACAGCCGGATTGCGCGGGTCGTCCTCAGGTATGCCTGCTTCGACTTTACCTACCAGGTCGGCGCCAACATCAGCGCTTTTAGTGTAAATACCTCCGCCTAAACGGGCAAACACACTGATTAAGCTGCCGCCGAAGCCCAGGCCTATCAGGTATATAGGATCCTGAAACATTATGTACATACCGGCCACCCCAAGAAGGCCAAGGCTCACACACATCATACCCGTCACGGCCCCACCTTTAAACGCTACCAGGAGCGCGTAAGACAATCCCTTCTTGGCCGCCTCACCAACACGCAGGTTGCTTCGAACAGCCACATACATCCCTACATAACCGCAGATACTGGATAAAATTGCGCCAATCAAAAAACCAAAAGCTGCAATCCAACCCAGGGTAACGTATAGAATGATAATAATAATTATTCCAACCACGGCTATTGTCTTGTATTGACGGTTTAAGTACGCCATGGCGCCCTCCTGGATCGCCCCGGAAATTTCAATCATCCTCTGATTTCCCGGAGGCTGTTTTAAGACCCAGGTAGTAAGGTAGCCCGCAAACAGTATACCGATTACCGAAGCGTAAACAGCATATAACGAAAATCCCCCAATTTCCAAAGTCCAACACCACCTTCTGATATTTTAGAAAAAAGCACATTATTTTTTTTAAGCTATCCTTTTTCTTGACATCACCACCCAACCATTATATATTCTACTTTTTTACTCGTCGCCCGTCAAGCTCATCTTCCATTAAGTCCGTGTAAAGATCCAGTAGGTCAACTCCCCAAAATATTTATTTATCCACAAACCTCAAGCAATGGACCACCTTATAGAGGTAAGATGTAATCTTGCACGTTCATT
>DFAP01000045.1 GCA_002365855.1 Pelotomaculum sp. UBA3103
GATTTCGATAAGGGGGAGGCGCTGATGTAACTAAAAAAACACATTGAGAGGAAGACGGAGATGGCTTTTACCTACTTTTTTAGGGATATGCACACCCTTAGTTTGATAGGCAAGTATGTTATCCCTGATGTTGTCGGACAGAGCAGGGTGCGGGTTTGGGACGCAGGCTGCGCCATGGGGCCTGAGCCTTATTCTCTGGCCATTATGTTTGCTGAAAATATGGGTCGTTTCGCCTTTCGCAACTTCCGCATCGACGCCACGGATTTGGACGGCAGCAACTTGTTCGGGAAAATTATATCCGATGGAACCTACCCTAAGGAAGAGCTAAAAAGGATTCCTGGCGAGTTGTTCAATAAATACTTTCAGCCGGACGGCAAGCCGGGCTTATATAAAATTGATGACTCTATAAGAAGTAAGGTCCTCTACCGCAAGCATGACCTATTATCCTTTGAGCCGGTAGGCAGCGGTTTCAGCCTGGTAGTCTGCAAAAATGTGCTGCTGCATTTCCAGCCAGCCGAACGTGTTGAAGTGATAAAAATGTTTTACGACTCACTGGCGCCCGGAGGATATTTTGCAACTGAACAGACACAGAAACTGCCACCTGAGGTGGGACACATGTTTAAACAGGTCTCGGCGGACGCCCAGCTGTTCCGAAAAATTGAAGTACATTGAAAAATTCAAACCAATTTAAAGGAGGTTTAAAAAAATGAAATTAAAAACTGGCGCAAAAGTTACGCTTGGTTTCTCCGCTGTTTTATTTTTAATGATTGTAATAAGCGTGATCTCAATTTTTTCAACAAAATCCATAGAAAAAAACATTCAAACAGTTGACGTTGTCAATGAACGCTTGTCACTCCAAAAAGACATCGACAGCAACTTTAACGGTGCGGTCTCTGGTATTCGCGGCTACATAGCTTACGGCGCGGTGAAATTCATGGACGAATATAACACTAGCATGAACCAGGTCCTTGATATGGAAAAAAGACTCCTCGAAGCTAGCGCACCGGAAGAAAAAGCCGAAGTACAAAAATTAATAGAAGTAACAAGTACCTATCATAACAGTATAACTAATGATTTAATCCCTGCTATCGAAAGGCAGTATAAGGCGCCAGACCTGGCAACTATGCAGACAGAGCAGGAAGAGGTCGCCAGGATAGCCGGCACTCTTGTCCCGGTTACCAACCAGTTGAAAGAGATTGTAAACGGGCTGGTCACCAATAACGTTAAAATATTTGAAGGAATAATCAAGTCAACCGAACAGAGCACATCAAAAGTAACATACACCACAATCATCCTTGGTTTTATTGCCCTGCTTATAGGCGGAGTCATCAGTTTCTTTATAGCACGCTCGATTAAGAGTATAATACAAACCCTGCTTACCGAAAGCAAGCGCCTGGTTGTGGCGGCCAAGGAAGGTAAACTGGATACACGGGGTGATGTTGAAAAAGTCGATGTGGAATTTCAGGGTATTATTCGCGGCATCAATGATACCCTGGACGCGGTAATCGGGCCATTAAACGTAGCGGCGGAATATATTGACCGGATTTCCAAGGGCGATACCCCACCCAAGATCACTGAGGAATACCATGGTGACTTCAACGAAATCAAAAACAACCTGAACTCATGCATTGACACAATCGGGGTGCTTGTTAATGAAGTCGGAGTGGTGATAGGCGCGGGCAGTGAAGGCAAATTGGACCAGAGGGCCAACGCAGACCGGACGCAGGGCGTGTGGCGCAAGATTTTAAGAGGCGTGAACGACGCCATGGACGGTGTCATCGGGCCGCTGAACGTAGCGGCTGAATACGTAGAACGAATTGCTAAAGCGGAAATTCCACCCAGAATAACAGATGCCTATAAAGGTGATTTTAATGAAATTAAAAATAACCTTAACGTGCTGATTGACGTTACTGCCGAAAACAAAGAACGTGAGGAAGAAATGCTGCGAATTAAAGGAGCAGTTGAGGCCTCAGGCGCACCCATTATTATAACCGATAAAAAGGGGGTTAAGATTTTATCTCAGAACAAAGCATTTTATAACCTGTTTGGTTACAGCAGGGACGAGATCAACGCCGCCGGCGGTCTGCCCACTATCTTTGTAAGCTCAGCTGCTGGACGCGATTGTTGGAAGAGTATCATGGGAGGGAAAACCTGGATAAATGAACTGGAACTTCGCACCCGCGATAACCGGATCATACCATCCATATTGAGCAGCGACGCCGTAAAGAATGAAAAAGGAGAAATTATCGGGTGCTTTGGCATTATCAACGACATCACCGAACAAAAAGTAGTTTTAGGCGCAGTTCAGGAATTGGTGGAAAAGGCCAAGGCAGGGAACCTTTCAGCCCGCGCTGAAGTCGCTGCCAGCGGTGATTACAAAAGTCTGGTTGACGGAATTAACCAGATGTTAGACTCAATTATCGGGCCATTAAACATGGCGGCCAATTATGTTGACCGGATCAGCAAGGGCGATACCCCCCCGAAGATAACAGATATCTACCACGGAGACTTCAACTTAATAAAGAACAACCTGAACGCCTGTATTGATATGATTGGAGTGCTGGTAGACGAGGTTGGCGTTGTTATAGGCGCAGGCCAGGAGGGCAAACTGGACCAGAGAGCCAATGCCGACCGGGCGCAGGGCGTTTGGCGCAAAATTTTAAGAGGCGTGAACGACGCCATGGACGAGGTAATCGGACCATTAAACGTGGCGGCCGAGTTCGTGGAACGGATTTCCAAGGGCGACATACCGCAGGTGATTGCTGAAAACTATAACGGTGATTTCAACGAGATCAAGAACAACCTGAACGCGCTGATAGTATCCACGAACCAGGTTTCCGCCGCAGCGCAATCAATAGCAGAAGGCAACCTGAATGTGGACGTAGCAGTGAGATCAGACAACGACCAGCAGATGAAGTCCCTCAATAACATGATCGGCATGCTCAAAGGAGTAGTTGCTGATATCAACAACATGACCGAGGCCATATCGGCCGGCGACATTACCAAGAGGACTAATACTGCCGGGTACCAGGGAGCATATCTTGAGATGGTATCCGGCATGAACAGCCTGGTGGAATCCGTGGCCAACCCGATTGACGAAATGATGGCTGTCCTTCGCCAATTTGCAGTAAATGACCTCAGTAAGAAGATGGACCAGGAATACTCGGGGATCTGGAACGATCTCAAGTACGCTATAAATGAGGTACACGGGCGGCTGACAAATATTCGGAACACAATAATAAAGATTAGCAAAGGTGATTTAAGCGATTCTGAATTGTACAATAAAATAGGGAGAAGAAGTGAGAAGGATGAATTAGTGCCTGGCTTTATCAGGATGCATAATGCCATCCAAAAGCTGTTGGACGACGCCAATATGCTAGCAGTAGCGGCTGTGGAAGGCAAGCTTGGCGTCCGGGCAGAAGCCAGTCAGCACGAGGGCGAGTACCGCAAGATAATTGACGGTGTCAACAACATGATGGACGCCGTGATCAACCCGATTAACGAGGCGGCCGACTGTCTGAAGGAGATGGCC
>DFAP01000004.1 GCA_002365855.1 Pelotomaculum sp. UBA3103
ATAATAAAACCGGAGTGACCTAAAAAAGTAACCTTCACTCTTTTCAACTCCTCTCCTTTTTATTTATAGATTATACCCTAAAACACGTTTTTTTCCACTTCTTTCCCAAAAATATTAGACAAAAAAATATGCGCCTTCAAAAAAGGCGCTACATTTATATCTCTAGCTCATTACATTTTTAGCTTTTTTCATGCCGGAGTCCGCAAGTATTAATTCCAGGATAGTCTCTGAGGCAGTATATGGGTCTATTTCGTTGTTGCCGACCTTTTCCAACAGTTGATTAACCCGGCCTGGAAGATTCATCTGCCTTTTAACCAGGCGCTGCCACTGATAATTAACAATATCCAGGGTTTCACTCCTGGCCCTTTCCTTGCGCCTCTTGGTATAAAATCCCTTCTGATTAAGGTTCTCACGGTGCTTTTCAATGGCGGTCAGCAGTTCTTCTATTCCTTCTCCTTTGTGGACCGTCGATGTTTTAACCACAGGAGGCCTCCACTTTATATGGTCGTCTTGCAGGTTGAGCATCATCTCAACTTCAGCAACCACGGTCTCTGCGCCTGGCATATCACATTTGTTTACAGCAAAAACATCGGCAATCTCCATAATGCCTGCCTTCATCGTCTGGATACTGTCACCTGCCCCGGGAGTTAGGATCACAACCGTTGTATCGGCAATATGCATGATATCGAGCTCAGCCTGACCCACACCAACCGTTTCAATTATGATCCAATTCATACCAAAGGCGTCCATCACTTTGATAACTTCTTTTGTGGTCCGCGCCAGGCCACCAAGACTACCCCTGGTGCCCATGCTGCGGATAAAAACCCCTTTGTCCAGTGCATGTTCGTTCATGCGAATACGGTCTCCGAGTATGGCCCCACCTGTAAAGGGACTTGTAGGGTCAACCGCAATAACGCCCACGGTTTGCTTTCTTTTTCTAATTTCAGCAACAAGGTGGTCCACTAAAGAGCTCTTTCCGGCGCCTGGTGAACCAGTAACACCAAGAATATAAGCACGCCCTGTGTGCCTATATAGTTTTCGCAGCAACTCATCTTTTTCGGGCATTTCATTTTCTACCATTGAGATTACCCTGGCCAGGGCCCGGTGCTCTCCAGACCAAAATCTTTCCAGCAAATCTCCCAAAAGTACACCCCCTGTAACAAAAATATACATAAACTTTTTCCTTCTGACCTTCAGTATCTATTTATTCAAAAGGTCAGAAAAGTAGGAATCTTTCTATAATACTTCTTCACAAAAAATTATTTTCCTTTTAAAATAAATTCTTTTTCTAGCCTAAGAAATAAATTTCAAGTCGATCCAAATTTTATTTTGGCAATCCTTAGAACTTCATTTCTTCAAGGTATTTCTCCGCTGCCACTGCAGCAACTGCCCCGTCAGCTACGGCAGTCACCACTTGACGCAGCAGTTTATTTCTCACATCTCCTGCGGCATATATTCCTTTACAAGTGGTCAGCATATTTTCATCGGTTAAAATGTAACCCTTGTCATCTAGCATCACGGTTTCCTTTACCAATGCAGAATTAGGACTGCTACCGACATAAATAAATACTCCTTCAACATCCAGCAGTTTTTTTTCACCGCTACGGACATTCCTGACAAGTACTCCTTCTACTGCATCCTTGCCAGTTATCTCTTCTACAACATTGTTCCAAATAAATTCAATCTTGTGGTTTTTAAAGGCTTTTTTCTGCACAACCTTGGTAGCCCTCAATTCATCTCGTCGGTGGATGATAAAAACCCTTGCGGCGAACCTGGTAAGAAACATTGCCTCTTCAACAGCAGCATCGCCCCCTCCGACTACAGCTACCTTTTTGCCTCGAAAAAAAGCACCGTCACAGGTTGCGCAATATGAAACCCCGCGACCAGTTAATTCTCTTTCTCCACTCACTTTTAATAATTGTGGCTGTGCTCCCGTAGCAATAATCACAGCGCGAGCGGCTATGTCACCTGAATCCGTATACACAATCAACTTTTGGTTTTTAGCTTCAATGCTGTTAACATGAGAGGACGAAAATTCCAGGCCAAAGCGGCGCGCCTGTTTCTCCATTTGAATCATTAATTCCGGGCCGCCCACTCCTTCGCCGAATCCCGGATAATTTTCGATGTAATGTGTACTCATAACCAGACCGCCCGGAACCCCACGCTCAATAAGTACTGTTCCGACGTCTGCCCTTGACGCGTAAATTCCCGCTGTCAGACCTGCAGGACCACCGCCGATAATTACAAGATCTTTTTTGTCCATTAGTTTTTTCCCTGCCCTCAAGGTGGATTCTCCTTATGCATTTAATATTATCTAAAAACCCAAATCCAGTCAACTAATCAGGCCTCAAAGCATTAAAACCTTAAAAGCGGCACAAAGCCGCCTTTAAGGTCCGTAATTAATTTTGAAATAAACTATATCTGAAGAAAAGTTTGTACATAATACTTACTTTCTACAATCGGTTTAAATATTTTAGTACATCCTCAGTAAAATACACTTCAGTTGCGCTTAATTTCCTTTAATCTTCATAAATCCCCCCTCTTCAGCTTCCTATACCATAACTATATGCCTGAAGGGGTTAATCTTTCCTGGTAATTTTATCAATAAATTATTCCTTAAATGCAGCTATAATATCATCCAAAACTTTTTTAATTTCCTGGTCTCCATTTACGTTCTTCAATAAGCCCTTATTGAAATAATACTCAGCTAATCGCTTGGTTTTTGATTCATATACATAAAGACGGTTGCGCACGGCCATCTCATTGTCATCGCTGCGATGGTACAGTCCACCCCCACAGGCGTCGCATTTTCCCTCAACCCGTGGGTTCTTGAAAAGCATATGATAGCTTGCCCCGCAGATGCGGCATACGCGTCTTCCGGTAGCTCTCTCTATTAGCTTTTCCTGCGGCACAGTGATATTAATCACACCGTCCAGACCATACCCCATGGTTTTAAGGGTTTCGTCCAGCGCCTCAGCCTGCACGACATTGCGCGGGAAGCCATCCAGAAGGAATCCTCCGGAACAGTCTGCCCGGGAGAGCCTTTCCTTGACCATACCCACAACGACGGAATCAGGAACGAGTTCACCCTTATCCATGTATTCTTTGGCCTTTTTTCCCATTTCAGTGCCGTTCCTGATTGCCTCCCGGAACATATCTCCAGTTGAAATGTGGGGGATACCCAATTCTTTTACCAGCACTTCAGCTTGAGTTCCTTTTCCCGCACCTGGAGGACCCATTATAAGAAGTTTCACACGACATCCCTCGCATATATTCTATTATTTATATTACATTACAAACAAACTAATATATTATATCATGGAATACTTTAATCCAAAAGTAACCATGCCGTTATTGACTCGTAAAATTTGTAAATATTTTGGTAAATTAGTGGTAAAACAAAAACCCGTGAACAAATATAGCATTCACAGGTTTCTCCGATTAATAAAATGGTCGGGGCAACACGACTTGAACGTGCGACCTCACGGTCCCGAACCGTGCGCTCTACCAAACTGAGCTATGCCCCGCCTTAACACCTCTTTAATTTTAACACCTCTTTAATTAACAAATTATATTCTGTCACAGACCATATAAAATGTCAAGAGCAGGCACGGGGCGTTTTTTAAAGGTTTTTAGGACATTGGCATTAAAATAAAAGAGCGCTTCTCTTTCTACTTCTGAAATGTTAATATGTATTGACAGGTTATTCAGTTCCATTGCTAGGACTTAATTTGTTAATTTTTATAATAAGGAGTGGTTAGATGCCTGAATCTAGTCCGAGTACATTATCGTT
>DFAP01000116.1 GCA_002365855.1 Pelotomaculum sp. UBA3103
ATCCGAGAGGCTTTACCCTGCCCGCCTTCGTAATGCCGATAACGTTTCTAAGTTCTCCCTTGCGACCCTTGTGCTGTTTGACACCTGTACCATCAGCCATAATACCGGATAAATCCTTTACGGAAACTGCCTCTTGGAATGTCGTGTCAATATCACTGCCAACGACGATATTGTGAATGCCCCCCAGAGATATATCGATAGATCTTCCATCAACCAGTCTCCGATAGTTTGTATCAATAACAGCTTCAATTACCTCATGCTCAAAGTTCATTTCTTTGCGAGAATGTGGAGCTATTTGTAAAGAGCTTAATAAAGGGGAATATCGTGCTCCACATTTGAGACATTCAGCTACTCTTATACGCAAATTCAACATCCCAAATACCGTGGAAATGTGCCGGGGTTCCTTACGATAACCTCGCTTTCGTATCTTACGGCCCCGGCAAAACCGCTTTCCGGGATCACCCTTTCCGAGGTGTTGTCCCAGACCTTTTCTGGCTTTGCTTGGGTAAATCTTTGTTTGGCTTAAACGCTCCGAAATGAGATCATCATAGTCCTTGAGAATCTCTTCCAATATCCGAAGCATTAAAGGATCTCTAAGCTCTTTTAATCTATATACTATTTCATTTAAATTAACTTTTCCTATTGATAGATCATACTGAAGTGTTATAGTAATTTCCTGTTTCATCACGGTCTCTTTCTTTTTGGTTTTTGTTTCCCAACATAACCTTAGAAAGAGATCGTGATTTAACCCTACAACGCAACTTAAAAAACAAGGCTGCTGTTTTCTAATCTCTTTTTTCTATGCGAAAGATACGCACGATGGTTTTTATTTTGAATCCATCTGACCAGATCAATCGCTGATCTTATATCTTTTTGTCTTAAAGGCATTACAACTTCTAATAAAATCCTAAGCTGCGACAGCGTAATAGACGGTGCTTTTTTTTCCCAATCTTATTTTTATGTGCCAGAGAAAAAAATGTGCCATCATGCAAGTTAAGATGTGATGATTCCAGCCTCCATGTTTTCGAACTTCATAATGATCCATTCCAAGTTCACTTTTGGTTTCTTCAAAACACTGCTCGATCGCCCACCTTAGACCGCTCAACCACACAAATGTCGGCAACTTACTGCTAACTGGAGCATTACTGATATAATAAAAATAAACTGGATCCGGCTCAACTGTTCGCTTGATTATCAACCAAACGTTTTTCCCCGGCAAACCATTTTTAGCCAGTACCACTCGTCTTTTGGTAAATTCATATTCAATTGGTCCTTTTGCCCCCTCGGATACTTTGCGCTTGTACCAGAAAAAGTTGTTAATATTTTTTGCCAAATCGTTTACCTTGATTGGTTTTTTCTCGGTTTTTTCTAAAATCGTTTTTGTTCTGATTTCTCCTTTATATTTATATTGCTTTTCTCGTAAAAGCGGCATGTGCAGCCAACACTGTGTATCTGACGGTATCGATACAAAGTATGTCATGCCGACACATTTTTCTACAGCTTCGATAAATTCAGGGCTGGCACCATACAAAGAATCAGCTAATACATACTTGAACGGAAGGACACTCTCGTTAACAAGCCCCTGGAACATATCAACTGCAAGTTGCGGTTTTGTTTTAAAAGAAAGATTTGCAGGCACTTTGCATTTTTTACGCTTTGTTTCATAATCTTCTGTAAACCATTTTTCCGGCATGAATAGCCGTTTGTCAACAAGGGAATATCCTTTGGGGGATGCATAGGCTGCGAATACGCCAACCTGACAGTTTTCTACTTTGCCAATGCTTCCACAATATTGTTTGGCAACACCTACAGAATCATTTCCCTTTTTCTGGAATCCTGATTCATCGATAATGAGAACGCCATCATTGTCTCCCATATCCTCATTTACCATATTGCGATACTTATATAGTATCTTATCGTTATCCCATTCAGCATCACTTACAAAACGTTGCATAGCACGGACTTTGCCCTCTTTTACGTTCAAGGCAATCGGTTCAATAGATTTTCTTTCAAGCTCGCTAAACTGTCCCACCATATACTTAAAAAAGTGTGCCCTGGATTCGCTTCTATGAAAGCAATCGTTGAAAATTTCGTGAAACCCTTCAAGTTCATTAATGAAGTCTTTTACATCCTTGCTTTTAATATCATACTTTGGTATTTGAAATAAATGCTCGTTTGATCGACATTCCGGCAACATAATTTACCTCCTTTTTTGAGTTTATGTTTCGGAATATAACAAACAATAACAAGTTGGTCAAGCAATAAATCTTATAAGTTGCGTTGTAGGGTTATAAAAAATGCGGATTATACTGTGGGGAATTAGGGTCACATCTCAAATATTAACTATTCACAATGATTGTCTCTGGACATCCTTGATATAAAACGTAAATATTTAAGACGTGACACTTTTATCCTCTCTAAAATATTGTATTGTTTTTTTGAGGCCTTCTTCCAAGTCGGTTTCCGGTTCCCATCCAAGTTTTTTTCTGGCCAGGGTAATGTCCGGCTGTCGTTGTCTGGGGTCGTCCTGCGGGAGGGGGCCGTACACAATTTTTGATTGTGAATCTGTCAGGTCTATGATTTTCTCGGCCAGCTCGAGCATGCTGAATTCGCCGGGGTTTCCCAGGTTTACGGGACCGATGAACTCATTTGGACCGTTCATCATCCGGATCATTCCCTCTATCAGATCGTCGACATAGCAAAAGGATCGCGTCTGGGCTCCGTCACCAAAGATGGTAATGTCCCGATTGTTCAGGGCCTGAACGATGAAGTTGCTGACAACCCGGCCGTCGTTCGGGTGCATTCTCGGCCCATAGGTGTTGAATATCCGGATTACCCTGATGTCGACAT
>DFAP01000129.1 GCA_002365855.1 Pelotomaculum sp. UBA3103
CGCTGGACATACGACGGTTCTCGTGTGCTTCTACGTTTTATACCTTTCTTACAATGTGCAATGGCAGACCAGTGGCTCTGGATAGCTGTCGCATACCCAAACCATACTCATACCTGAGTTGACGCATTATCTGATTCCGACTTTCCGGCTCCATCGTTTGTAATGCCGATACCGGTTTGTCCTTCAACAATTCTACGATTAGACGATATGCTTCTCTTTCACCCAGTCGCCGATTTTCAACATGACCCAGACATTGATCTTCATTGCCCTCTTCCATGAAAACCTGAAACTTCTCTATCGCTAGTTTCTCATGAACCGATAGAATTCCTAGAATGAGCTTTGTATCGACACCGTTAACTTCTTGTCTTTCAACTTTATAGTAGGCCGCGCAGCTACTCCATCGGTATTGTTCAGGTTTATTGACGATTGCGGCTTTAACAGGATTTTTGTGGATGTAGCGAATGACTGTAAGCAGGTAAGCATCGTCTTCAACGCATTCACTCTTAAACCGATCCTGGAACACGTGTCCGCGTCGCTCGTATTTCCAGTTGTACCAATAAGCGTAACTTACCCCAAGACGTTTCATAAAAACGGATACGTCCGTATCACTTTCCTTCACTAATAGGTGAACATGGTTGGTCATCAGGCAATACCCGAGAACGGTTATGCCACTCTCCAATCCAATCTTCTTAATCGTCCCTAAAAATTTATCGAAATCATCCTCATCATGGAAGATGTCTTGCTGGTTTATCCCCCTAACAACAATGTGGTAGATTCCCGTTTTACTCTTTTCTCTGGGTTTCCTGGGCACATCATCACACCCTTCTGAACTCTCCACATTCTACCACATTACCCCGTGCTCGCACAAGAGAACCGTCCCTATGTGCCCTGCCCTTATCCATTAGGTGGGATTTAGTGGATTGCCTACCAGGGAATTTTACAAGTTTGCAAACCGGAAAATGTTATAATAATGGCGAGAATATAAGGAAGGAGGGTAAACCTATGAATACGCTGATAAAGAGGACATTAAAAGCGACTAGGAATTACACGCTCGCGGATTTTGCTTGTTTGAAAATTACTCTACTTTCAGCAGGCATTATTATCGGTGCTTACTTCCCAAAATTTTTTTTAAGCCACAGTTCACTTCTCTGGTTAGTTTTTATTGTTACCTATGTCTGGATTATGTATAGAACTTTTATTCAGTATATGAAGTAGTTAAAAATAATAATTAATTAATACTTGCCGTAAGCATTTTTCCATTTGCCAGCTATCGCTATGAACAAGTCATAGCCGCCTTTCCTGATAAATTCCGTCGCTTGCCTAAAGGCGTAAGGCCATTTACAACTCTTTTCCATTCCAGCAGTACGTGCAAATCCTATCCGCGCCTATGCCGATTGAACTGATCATATCATGGATGTTCTGGTATTTCAGCGTTGAAAGGTTGAGCCGTTTGCTGATGCAATCCACCATGCAGTGGTACTCCTCAGTTGCCGGATCGCAGTATTTGGCCAAAGACTCCGGTTCTTTTCCTTCAAGCTTGATAATAGCCTGTCTTGCCGCAAGGTCTATTTCTGACCGGGAGACTGAAAAGTTTAAGTATTTACAGCCGAATACAATAGGCGGGCAAGCAGCTCGAATATGGACTTCACTGGCATTGCATTTATGTAGCAGGTTCACAGTTTCTCTAATCTGTGTGCCGCGGACAATTGAATCATCGCAAAAGAGCAGTCGTTTACCAGAAACAAGTGCCGGAATGGGCATCAATTTCATTCTTGCAACAAGGTTTCTTATTTCCTGGTTCTGCGGCATAAAACTCCTGGACCAGGTTGGGGTATATTTTATAAAAGGACGTCCATAGGGTACTTTGGATTGGTTTGAATAACCGATGGCATGTCCGACCCCGGAGTCAGGCACTCCGGCAACCATATCAATCTCCACGTTGTCATTTTTGGCCAATGCCGCCCCGTTTCTATACCGCATAACCTCAACATTAACTCCTTCATATGTGGAGGATGGATAACCAAAATAGACCCATAAAAAAGAACAAATTTGCATTTTATTTTCAGGAGGCGCAATTTTTTCAATTCCATCCGGTGTTAAAAGAATGATTTCTCCCGGGCCAAGTTCATAACTAAACCTGTACCCGAGATTTGCAAAAGTACACGATTCAAAAGAAACACAATATGAACCTTCTTTATTACCTACTAATAAGGGAGTTCTGCCTAGTTTATCCCTCGAAGCATAAATCCCTTGCGGGGTTAATAGCAAAACCGAACAGGATCCCTGAATCAACTCCTGCGCTCTTAATAAACCATCCTTAAAAGAATCTTCATGATCAATGATTACAGACACCAGCTCTGTAGGATTAATAGCACCCTTGCTCGTCTCCATGAAATGAATATTTTTTAGATTGGAGAATGCTTTTTCGGCTATTTCATTCAAATTGTTAATTTTTCCTACTGTGCTGATCGCATAGTGACCAAGGTGTGAACGTACTGTCAACGGCTGAGGTTCTGTATCGCTTATACACCCTATGCCCATATTGCCTTTTATATTTGAAAGCTCTGCTTCAAATTTTGCTCTGAATTGTGAATTCTCGATGTTATGGATGGACCTGTTGAAACTGTTCCCGTTCCAAATTGCCATTCCCCCTCTGCAAGTTCCCAGGTGCGAATGGTAGTCCGTGCCAAAATACACATCCATTACGCAATCTTCTTTAGAGACAACTCCAAACAATCCACCCACTTAAAATACACCCCTTAAAATATTCAAACTGATAAATTCTGACGCATATAGATTGGAGCCGACAGATAAGTCAAAATACATACATTAATAGAATTACATTTTTATAATAATATTGCAACAAATTTTTATAACCATATACATTTAGGGCGAGCATGAAGACCAGGCAGGACGTTCATCCCTGGCTTGTTTTTTTCATCTGAAAACCGCAGGACGTACCATTAAAGGAAGCAAAAAAAAGCTTTTTTTACTTTGAACCACCCAAAATTATCTTGTACATATTAACCATTCTCGGCTTCTTTTTTTTAAAAAAATTCTCGAATACTTTAGTTCAAAAAAAAGCCAACCGCAGGTCATTCTTGAACCCGATATCAATATTATGATAAAATATGCATATACTACTGCCGGGGGTGTGTAATATGCCTAACATCAGGCCGAGCTCTGACTTGAGAAATAAGTACAATGAAATTTCGGAATTCTGTCATAAATATTCCGAGCCAGTTTATATCACCAAAAACGGACAGGGTGATTTGGCGGTCATGAGCATTGAAACTTATGAAAAGCTGGTGGGCAAGTTTGAACTGTATAAACTGCTGGACGAAGGATTGGAAGCCGTGAAAAATAATAAGGTCATGCCTGCCGAAAAAGTGTTTGAAAAAATAGAAGACGGATTGCCGGAATGAAGCGATATAGGATTTTGGTGACCGAACCTGCGGCTGAGGATTTGCAGAAAATTGCGGCATATATTGCCGATGACTTGCTCGAACCAATCACTGCACGAAGGTTTGTTGATAAAATGAGAGAGGCTGTCATGAGCCTTACCAACATGCCGGCCCGTCATGCGCTGGTGGCCGACGCGCGTCTTGCCACGCAGGGTATTAGAAAGCTGCCGGTGGATAATTACATTGTGTTCTACATGGTTTCTGAAAAGGAAGGTACGGTTACGATTATCAGGGTTTTATACGGCAGGCGGGACTGGGAGCATTTGTTATAGTTATGGCAGGGACAGGGGGACAGGTCCCTTGTCCCACAGTCTTTTATAACTCCCCTTAACTTCTCAAGTATTTCCTGGACAGCGGGGGAAAATTGTAGTAGTCATCAATTGTATTGGAAGCAAGGGGACGTCCGTTCTTTTTGCTTCCTTTTTGCTTTTTAAAGTGCTTGTATGCATCCCTTCTTACTCATCTTAAAAAGAATTTTCCCATAGAGTAAACCGGCCTTAAATGGCCGGTTACACTCAGATATGGTAAGGGTCAGGTGTAGTGTTAATACTTCATATACTTGCTTCAAATCAGTAATTGACTTATACGGACGGCAAGAATATCGTAGAGAGTAAAAAGAGCAGCCGCTTGCTTATTTCGCAATCCCGAAATATACTTGATAAAATATATTACATCCGGGTGGTGCGTTTATGGAATACTTAACAGTTAAGGAAGCCGGTA